>DATGKC010000581.1:0-16274 GCA_035294845.1 Planctomycetaceae bacterium
CCGATTTTCGCCGGCAGCAGCCGCCAGCGGTTGCTCCACCAGATCGTGCACGAAGAACCTCGAACGCCGCGATCGATCGATAAATCGGTCCCCGTCGAGCTGGAAACGATCATCTTGAAGGCGATCAGCAAGGTTCCCTCAGAGCGCTATGGTTCGGCCGGCGAATTTGCCGCCGATTTGCAGCGATTTCTGGACTACAAGCCGATTCTGGCCCGCCGCCCCAGCCTGGCCGATCGGGTGAAGAAATGGTCGAAGCGGCATCCGGCGGTGATCTGGAGCGGCGTGATCGTGCTTCTGGTTTGCATTTGCATTCTCGCCGTCAGCAACCATCTCATCCACGAAGAGCAAAAGCGCACTCAACAAGCGCTCTCGCAGGAACAGCAGCGCGCAGAAGAAGTCGAGCAGCGGGGCAAGCAGGCCCGGCAGGCGGTCGACTTGCTGATTCAGGTCTGTGAAGAAGAATTGGCCGACCACAACGGCATGCAGGGACTGCGCAAGCGACTTTTGGAGACGGCGCTGGTCAACTATGCCGAATTCGTGCAACAGCGCCGAGCCGATCCGAAAGCTCAAGCCGAACTCGAGACCGAGCAGAAGCGCGTCCAGCGAATCCTGCAAGAGCTGAAGGTTCTCGAACAGGCGCACTACTTATCGCTGATCGCCTATCCCGAGGTGCAAACCGATCTCGTGCTGGCAAAGGCCAAGCGCGAGGAAGTCGCCAACCTGATCACCGACTGGAGCAGAGAGCGTGCCGACCTCGATGGCAAAATCCGCGCGCTCCCGCGCGACGAACGCCGCTCGCGCCTGGCCGAACAGTATCAGGCACAAGAAGAAGCGCTGGCGGCTGTTCTCACCCCTCGGCAAGAACATCGCTTGAGGCAGATTTTATTGCAGGTCAAGGGGCCGTTTGCTTTTCGCGAGCCCGAGATTGTCTCGGCCCTCGAACTGACAAGCGATCAACGGGAAATGATTCGTGAGAGAACCAACGAAGCCTTCGCCAGCGTGTGGCGATCGTGGTCGGGAGGCAAACGTGAAGATTTTCACAAACTGCTTCCCCCGGCCATGAAAGACGCGGTGAATCGCATTCTCATTCAGTTGACGGCCCAGCAATCCGAGCGCTGGCGGGAATTGGCCGGTCGGCCGTTCGAGAGCACGACGCCGATTTTGCTCCAGCCGGTCGCCCAACGATAGGCCGGCCGCCTGCGGCAACCTCAATCGGGCGCGATCACTTCATCAGCGGCAAGATCTTTTCGGCCGCATTTCGCGCGGCCTCTTCCCAGGCAAGCTGGCGGTAGATCTTCACCGATAAGAATTTGTCATATCCGCTTTCCCGCAGCGCCGCCAAAACCTGCGGAAAGTCGATGGCCCCGCTGCCGAATGGTCCGCCGTTCGATTCGCACAGATGAAAATGGCGAATTCGCTTGCCGTGCTTCAATATCGTTGCCCGCACCGAGCGTTCTTCGATGTGCAGATGAATCGTGTCGAGCATGTACGAGAGCGCCCCGGATCCGACCCGCTCGACCAGCGCCGCCGCTTCGGCCGCCGTGTGATGAAACCCGACTTGCAGGTGGTTGACAGGCTCGAGCACAAGTGTGGCGCCGACTTTAGCGGCCCGATCCGAGACGCGACGCAGGCATTCGGCGATGCGGTCTGCCGCCAGAGCTCCGTCGGGCTCGTCGCTGCGCAAACCCTGCATCAATCCCACGACGAGCACCGCCTGCAATGGGGCGGCGTAGTCGATATACGAGCAGAGCCGCGCGACGGCCCGTTCGCGAATCTGCGCATCGGGACTGGCCAGGCACAGCTTTTCGTGCCCGTACGACCAGCCGGAAAGAAACGAGACCACCGGCATCTGCCGGCGTTCCGCCAGTCGCAAAAGATCGTCTGCCGGATAGGGCGGAGGATGGCACGCCGAAAGCTCGATGCCCTGGTATCCCATGGCCGCCAGCCGCTCCATTCGCCGGTCCAACTCGGCCAAATCGGGAATCGGTTCGTAAAACAGAAAACTGAGTTTCATGAGGCTCCTTGGGTCAGCCCGCGACAAAGTTGCGCAGGTACGTGGCACTCTGGTGCAGCGCGGCTTGGCGCGCTTCGAGCGATCCTTCGAAGGCCCGATCTTCGACTTCAATGCAAACCGGCCCGGAATAGCCCACATCTCCCAGCGCCGAAAAAAACCGGCCCCAATCGACTTCGCCCAGGCCGGGCAGCTTGGGCGAGTGATATTCGAGCGGGTGCGCCAGGATTCCCACCGCATCGAGCCGATCGCGGTCGATGCGCACGTCTTTGGCGTGCACGTGAAAAAGACGGTCTTTGAATTCTCGCAGCGCTTTGACGAAATCCATCTGCTGCCAGACAAAGTGCGACGGATCGAAATTCAAACCGAAATTCGGACTGGGAATTTCATCGAACATCCGCCGCCAGATCGCCGGGCTGGAGGCGAGGTTCTTTCCCCCCGGCCATTCGTCGCGCGTAAACAACATCGGGCAGTTCTCGATTCCGATCTTGACGCCCTGGTCTTCCGCCAGGGCCACCAGCGGCTTCCAGGTCTTGCGGAATTGCGCCCAATTGTCATCGACCGATCTGGTCCAGTCGCGGCCCACAAAGGTGTTGACGCGGTCGCAGCCCAACAGGGGCGCCGCGCGAATTACCTTTTGCAAATGCTTGATGCACGTCTGCGACTCTTGGCGATTGGGGCTCAGGGGATTCGGATAATAGCCCAGACCGCTCAATTCGACAGCAGCCCCATCGAGAATTTCGCGAACGTCGTCGGCATGGCTTCTGCCGAAGGTGCTGACATCGACGTGTGTGACCCCGGCATAACGGCGGTCGGCCTTGCCGACGGGCCAGCACATGAGCTCGACGCAAGCAAAACCGGCTTCGGCGGCGAAAAAGACGACCTCGCGCAGCGAAAGATCGGGAAGAATGGCGCTCACAAAGCCGAGTCTCATGATGCATCCGAGCAGAATGACAATTGGGTTCTCGACACGCTACCGGTTGCGGCAGGCGATGTCAAATCGCCGCGTTGGCTTCCGCCGCCAACACGGCGACGGCGTAGGCGCAAGCGGCCTCGGCCAGGGGCGGCGACAGAATCTCTGCCAGTCGAATGAGTTGCGCGCCTTGGGCCAGCGGGTGTTCCGCGACGAGCTGACAAGCCAATCGCTCGCCGGAACCGGCAATCACCACGACTTCGATCGGTCGCTGATCTCTGCCGATGACCGTGGCCAGCGCCGATGAAAGCCGTTTCTTTTGTGCGGCGGCAAAACAAGCGGCAATCGAGTTGGCCGCAGCCAGGTCGATTTCGTCGCGATCGCAGCAGACCATTCTGGCCACGCGATCGTGCGCACAAGCGATTGTCGCCGGACGACCGTCTGCCGTGCCGCGGTCGCCGGCGTCTTCGGGAATCCATTCGAGCAGAAGATACGCATCGAGCATCGTCGCAAACAATTCGGCAGCGACGGGGCACATGCGTCCCCGCACCTCGACCGAATTGGCGACGGCGCAAAGCGGAGTGCGCCGCCAGCCTGAGTAGAGAAGTTCGTTGTTTAGCAGCCGATCGAGATCCGTCAAACCCCGTGACGCCGGCCGCCCGTCGAAAAGCGGGATGAGGTCCGTCGTCGTCGAGCCGATATCGACGAGCAAGCCCCGCCCGCGAGGCGCAAGTCGCCCGGCCCAGGTCGCCAGCGCATGCCAATTGGCGGCCGCCACAGCACAGGGCCGGGCGGCCGCCTCATGCGAACGGGCAAACGCCCCGGTGGTTTGCCAGACGACGACGGGAATTCCATCGGCCGCCCTGTCGACAGCGGCAAGAATGAATGCGACTCCTTCGGCCTTGGTGGCAAAACAGTCGGCCAATTCGGCCGTCATCGTGACAGCCAGCAGATCGACCGCACCCAAGCGGGCGATGAGATCGCAAATTTGATCGAAGAGCTTGTCCGGGGCGCGCCACAGCTCGAACGGCCTCGCGAGCGCAGCCCCCGCCGACGTCGCCGCCTTGAGATTCGCGCCGCCAATATCGAGACCCAAAGCGAGCATTAATGCGAATTCTGCCGGCCATGTTTCAAAAACGCATCGGCCGTGCGGGTCTGTTCGGCGTCGTCATTTTCCGAAAGCTCTGCCAACCGGCGGGCATTTCTCGAAAGAGCCGACTTCATGTACAAGAGCCCCGCCTGCATGTCGCAGTGCACGTGACCCGGATCGTGGTTCGAGTGCGCCAAAAGCGACATCAGCCGCGAATACACGCAGCTCGAAATGAACAGTTCCATAGCGGTGTCGCCCAACCGCGCCAGAACATTTTGTTCATTGACGATATTTTCGCGATGCGTAAACAGGGCGAACTGACATTTGCGCGCGAATCGGGCAATCTGTCGGGAGAGCCGCGCTACGACGGGCTGCAAGCGCGAGTGCGTGACGGGAATAGCCGGCTTGGGGCGGCGCAATAGGCCCACTCTCCAGGGATGACGCGAAACATCGAGCATCTCCTGACCCAGAAAGCGCAGGCCCACGCCGCCGATAAAACAGCGCAAGACGTCGTTGGCCCCTTCGCCGATCATGTTGATGCGGGCATCGCGCATCATGCGTTCGAAAGGCTGGTCGTTGAAGTACCCGGCGCCGCCGTAGATTTGCAGCGTGTCGTTGACGATCGTCCACAGCGCGTCGCTGGCGAAGACCTTCAGCATCGCCGTTTCGAGCATGTAGTCTTCGGCGCCTCGATCGATTAATGCGGCGGTGTGATACGTCGCGCTCTCCATAGCAAACGTGTTGGCCGCCGCCTGCGCGATCTTTTGTTTGACCAGGTCGAATTCGCCCAGCGTCTTGCCGAACTGTTTCCGCGTATTGGCATGTTCGACCCCCCTTGCGAGGCAGAACTTCGCCGCTCCCGTGCAACTGGCGCCGAACGTCGTCCGCCCGAAATCGAGCACGGTGAGCGCGACGCGCAAACCCTTGCCGAAGGGGCCCAAGACATTTTCGCGCGGGACGAACATGTCACGAAAGGCCAGCCGCGCGGTGGCGGTCCCGCGGATGCCGCATTTGGGCATGCGGGCCTCCAACACCTCAAATCCTTTCATTTCGGGTGTGACCAGAAAGGCGGTGACTTTTCCATCGAGGTCAGAGGGGTCGGGCGTGCGGGCCATGACGGTCAGCACCTGGGCGATGGCGCCGTTGGTGATATAACGCTTCTGGCCGTTGAGAATAAAGCCCTTGCCGTCGCCGGTGGGCGTGGCGGTGGTGCGCACATTCGCCGCGTCCGAGCCGGCCTCGGGTTCGGTGAGAGCGAAGGCGGCGATTTTCTCGCCGCGCGCCAATGGCCGCATCCACGTCTCTTTTTGCGCCTCGGTTCCGAACAATTGCAGCGCCCGGAGTCCGATCGAATGATGCGCGTTGACGAACACGGCGGTCGATGCGCAGTGTCCGCCGATGACTTCCATCATGCGGCAGTAATTCTGCTGCGAAAGTCCCCTGCCTCCGTATTCCGGCGGAATCGTCGCCCCCAGCACGCCGGCGGTTCCCAGCCCCCGAATCGTCTCCGGCGGGATATCGGCATTCCGGTCGATCTCGACGGGATCGATGTGAGCCGCGACGAAATTCTTGACTTCCGCAAGAGCCGCGTCTCCGATCGCTTTTTCGGCGCCCGAAAGAGCGGGATACGGCAAGATCGCCTGCGTGTGAAAGCGTCCGAAAAAGAGCTCTTTTGCGAATCCAACCTCTTGCGGACCGGAAAACAGCAATTCCTCGGCCTGCTGAAGCTGCTTCTTTTGCAATTCGTCAAGCTGCTGCTGCACGTGATGTCGCCTCCGTGATAACCAGAATCGTTGTTGCCCTTCGACGGCGAGTTTACACTATCGAAACACGTCTGTCGCCGCAGGAACGCCATGTTTCGCACGCTGCGAGAATCGATATCTCGGCTGCCGTTTCTCACTCGCTTCCGGCGGCGCGCACAGGTCCTGGGTGCGACGGTTTACATTGCCGTGCTGGTGGCGTCTCTTGTGCAAGGCGCCCTGGGCGACCCGGCGCTCTTTCCCATCGCGTACTTTTTTACGTGGGACATGTTTCCCTCGTATGACTCGCAGTCGTTCCGGCGGATCGCGCTGGGCAAGACGGCTACGGGCAAGTATGTTCGATTGCAGCCCAGTTCCCTCCAGCAGTATCGCGGCGGCGTGCACGGCGACCTGACCCGCGTCGATATCGAGCGGCGCGGTCTTTTTTATCGATCTGCCGTGATGCAATCGCTGAAATCCACGTTTGCCATTCAAGAGCACGACCCCGTCGCGCGCATTTTCTTGTTCGAAGAATACTGGCCGGCGAAATTCAACTACCCCGATGATCTCTACAAGCACTGGTCGGGAGACGAGAAACCCGATCGCCGTTTCTGGCGCTTGGTCGACGAATTCGACGTGGCCGCCGGAGCCGAGTCGTGAAGGCGTTCTTCTTGGCGTCCGAGCGCCCGCGGCTTCTCGCACTGCTGCGACTTGCTTTGGGACTGGCGCTCTTATACGACGCGCTCGCGCACTGGCGATACGCGGTTGAAACGTACTCGACATATGGTCCGGCGATGCCGATTTTTACCGGCGAAATCGTCGCAGAGCCTCGAGCGGAGCCCCCGGCCAGTGTCGATCATCGAGCCCCCGCGCCGCGTCTTCGCGCGGTCTCACTCTTTCCCGTCCCCGGGCCGCGAATTGCCGTGCTGGCCGATACGGCGCTGGTTTTTGCGATAATCTCTCTCCTGCTCGGCTGGCATACGAAATCGAGCCTGGCGGCGGCGTTTTTTCTGTCGCTTTGGCTGGGCCCTCTCGATTTGCCGGCGACGTTCGGCAAACAATCGGTGATCGCGCTGCACTTGCTGTTGCTGCTCATATTTTCGCGGTGCGGCGCGGCTTGGTCGGTCGACGCCTGGCTCGATGGCAAAAAGCCCGAGCGCTGTGTTCTTGCGTCTGTGTGCCCGCGCCGTCTGATGCAGATTCTGGTTTGCTGCGTCTATTTCGGAGCCGCTGTCACCAAACTCAAGACGCCGGCGTTTGCCAGCGGCGACCTTCTCGCGTTTTCGCTCCTGGATTACCAATGGGGCAGCGGCTGGTTCGGCTTGTGGCTCACGACGCTGCCGCACTTGCCCCTCTTGCTCAGTCTGGCGACGCTGCTGTTCGAGATCTTGTTTCCATTTCTGGTCTGGCTAACGAGATTGCGGCTGCCGCTGGTCGCTCTGGCCGTTGCCGTTCACGCCGCCATGGCGTTTTTCTTGCGCCTTGGCCCGTTCTCCCCCATCATGATCGCCGCGCTCTTCTCGTTCCTGGAAGATCGCCATCTGGCGGCGATCTCCCGCTTCATCGGCCGTTTTGGCCCGTGGAGACAACCCGCCCTGGCGATTCCCTTCCGGATAGGAAGCTTCGGAGACAGCACAATCCGCCGGTTATTGAATAGCGCCGGAATGAACTGGGGTCTTTATGCCTTTTTGGTCGCGGGCTTCGTCGGCGCCGGTTATGCCGTTCAAGCGGAGTGGGATTGGTATGGCGCTTTCGGCCACCGAATGGTCCAGCCGCTGCAAGAAGTCTCGGCCTCGGAAGTGGCTGAAATGTTTGCCCAGCGCTCACCGGCCTTCGAAGATTACTTCCACCGCATCGAAGTGGGGAGCCGATACGGCGGCAACCAGATGTTCGGCTCGTCGACCAAATTCCGCATCGGCCAGCATGTTTTTGTGCTGGCTCAGCTCATTCAACCGCATCCGGCGATGGAATGGGAAGGCGTGCTCATCGCTCCGAGAGGCGAAGAAGTCGCCCGCTTCACTCATCGCCTGGAAAAGGGGACGATTTATGCCGTCGACGGCTTCGAGCTGGCGCCGGGACTTCCGCCGGGGCCTTATCGTTTGATTCTGCAAGCGGAAGGTTTCGTGATCGCCGAGCGCCGGTTTGAATTGGAACCGTGAGGGCGCGCCTGTTAAACTGAGGTCCGACTGATCGCACCATTGGACCGGGTAACGAGCGCGCTATGGATACATCTGCCTCCTCGCCGTGGGTCATCGAGGGAACCGAGCAGAACTTCGATCAGGAAGTTCTGCAACGCTCGCAACAGATTCCCGTGATCGTCGATTTTTGGGCCACGTGGTGCGGCCCGTGCCAGGAATTGGGCCCGGTGCTGGAGCGCGTGGCGAACGAGAACGCCGGCCAGTTCCTGTTGGTGAAAGTCGACGTCGATCAGCAACCCGGCGTCGCCCAGGCGTTTGGAGTCCGCTCGATTCCGCATGTGTTTGCGATTCGCAACGGCCAACTGGTCGATCAGTTTATGGGCGCCTTGCCGGAAGACCAGGTTCGGCAATGGCTCGCCCAGTTTCAACCTTCACCGGCTGAAATGCTCGTGTTGGAAGCGCGCAAGCTCGAATCCGAAGACACCGCGGCCGCGGAAGCCAAGTACCGCGAGGCGCTCGAATTGTCGCCGCAGGACGATCACATTCGCATCGAGCTGGCCCGCATGCTGCTCAGACAGCATCGCAATGCCGACTGCCGCGAAATCATCAGCCACCTCGAAGCGCGCGGTTTTCTCGAGCCCGAAGCCGAAAACATCAAAGCCGAGCTGGACCTTCGCTCAGCGGCGGCCGAAGCGGGCGGAGTGGGAGAGTGCCGCGCGGCGCTGGCGGCGCATCCCGACGACCCGAAGTTCAAACTCAAGCTGGCCGAAGCGCTGGGCGCCGCCCAGCAGTTCGAGGAGGCGCTGGAATTGTGCCTGGCCGTCGTGCAATCCACCAGCGGCGATTTGCGAAATGAAGCGCGCACGACGATGGTCAATTTGTTCCACCTCCTGGGGCCGGAAGCCGATTTGACGAAGACTTACCGGCGCAAACTGGCGACAGCGCTGTATTAAAACGCGATCCTCGCGAAACGTTGACATCGTTCGTCGCTCGAGATTTCAGCGTGTCGGCAGCTCGAATCGCAGTATCACGAGCATGAGCGCCTATGGAAACCAAAGGGAGCAACGTCATTTGGCGCGCTGCAAGTCGAATGCCGCAGTGACCGTGACATTGATTTTGATCGCGTCGAGATCGATTCCCAACGCTTCGTTGTTCGTCTCATTGTCGTCGCCGTCTTCCGACTGCGTTTGGCGAGCGGCCTGCAGCACCTGATAGGCCGCCGAGTTATTCATGCCGTACCGGTTGTAGCTGCTCCAGTCGCCGGAGGCGCTGTTGGAGGTGAGCGATTTGAGATTGCCGAGCTGGGCGCCGGCCGCCTTGGCCAGCCGCGCCGCATTGGTCTTTGCCTTTGTGAATGCCTCGGCGAGGGCCTTGTCGCGCTCAGCATCGGAAATGCGGCCGACGAACAGGAAAACGGGCTCGCCGGGCTTGGCTTCGCCGGTGTTTCCGAGATTTGCGTACATGTTGGCCTCGTCCTCCGACTCTTCGAGGAGCTCTTTCTCTTCGGGCGAAAGCGTTTCCGTATCCTTGGCGCCGCCCAAATCGGCTTCTTTGATTTTTTCTTGCAATATGTTCACGGCGATGAGCTGCTCATCGCCGTGTTTCGAATCGAGCTTCCATTCGGCCGTCAGCAGGGCCGAGGCAATCACGAGTTCGGGAACATCATTTTTCGGCTTGGCGTTCCCGCCTTGTTGCATCCGCTGGATCATCATCATTTGCATGCGCATGTTGTTTTGGTTCGCGTCCTTTTGCGAGACTTTGGAATTTTCGACCTTGATGGAACCCTTTTCAGCGCCGAGCGCCGTCAATTGCTTGCGAGCCGATTCGGCCCTCGTTCTAACGATTGACAAAGCGTCCTTGAGCGTGACTCCCTTACCCTGAAGCGCGATCTGGAGCCGCATCTTTTCCGGTTGCCGGCTGATCGAGACCACGCCCGTAGCCGAAACCGCCCCCGGCTCCGGAATTTGGGCTGCAGCGCGCTGAGCGGCAGCCGACAGGCTGATGACGACAAGGAGTAGCGCTCGCGACAATGAGTACCGCGTCATGGTGATCTCCTGATTTGGTTTGACGAAGGTCGATTGTGAGTTGTGTGAACGTGGGCTGCGATCCAGCCGTTCCTCAGTCCTTTTCGCAACTTACCGCAAATTTTGAACGCCGACTTCCGTGCGCATCGTTTTCCGCAGCGCCAGAATTTCTGCTCCAGTCATGTTGCGGATCGTCCAATAGAATTCCGACAAGAGATGCCGGTGCTGGTCGTCGCTCAGCCTGCTGTAGATTTCCTTCAGGGATGGAATTTGCGACGCATCGTCAAGCCGGGCAATGGCCCGATAGACCAAACGCATCCAGGCGGTGTCATTGGGGGCCCTCGCGCGCCAATAACCCATGAGCGGCACCAGCCCTTCGCTGTCGCCCAAGAGGGCCAAAAGGTAGCCGGCCTGCGCGGCCACGCGGGCGTCGTCCGATTCCAACAGCGGCCGCAGCGGCTCGGTGCTCAATCCCCGCGGAGCTTCGGGAACGATCGGTTGGCCTGTCGCTGCGCCGACGTTCACTCCAAACACGGCATGGGAATCATTGGCATCGAGATGGAAAATCCCGTCGCGCAGTGAACGCACCGCGTCGCTGTCGCCCGCCAGCGCCGCCAGCGCCTTGCCGTGAAACTCCGCATGCGGCGATGAAAGCTGCCTAACCGCGTACCGCACGACTTCTTTCTGAGATAGCGCCGCGAGCGCGACCTGCATCGCGTCGACTCGATTTTCCAGAGGCGCCGACTCGTCGTCGGCCATCTCGCGGGCGATTTGCGCGGCGGCCGGCGAGTCGAGCGACATCAAAAGCGACAGCGCCGCCATTCTTTGCCAGTGCTTGCCGGTCGTCGCGTGCAGTTTCGCGGCGGCGATCGCCAGTTTTTTGTCGCGGCTCGGCGCCTGGTTCAATTGATAGATATGACGCGGAAAGTAAAACTGCAAGAGACGGGATTTGAGGGCCTCGGCGGTCGTCGCGTCGGCGCGCGGCTGCGAAAAAAGATTCCACAGGCCGGCGCCGGCCTGCGGCGAGCGGGTCTGGGCGAGGTTGTCGGCAATTTCTCGAAAATCATCTGCCGATTCTGATCGCTTGAGCATTCGCTCGAGCACTCGCTCGCGATCGGCCGCGAGCAGCCACGGCAGCGCTTTCGAGAGAGAAGGAATCATCCTCGGAAGGCTGTCGATGATTCGCGCTGCCTCGGGCAGCGCCAGTTCGTCGGCGCCCAGGGCCGCCAATGGCAAGAGCGCCGCTGCGCGCTCCTGCGGGTCATCGGCCCTCAGCATGGGTTCGAGCGCAGAGCGCAGCTCGCGCTGCCATTTGACGAAAATCTTGCCCTCGCGGATCGCCAGCAGCCAGCCTTCGGAACAGTCGCGCAGGGCGAACGACTCCGCCGCTTGTTCTTTTGAAGCGGCGGCAGGCGCCGGTGCGCCGTCTTCTTCGGCAAGTTCCGGCACCGGATCCGGCGCATCCTGCGTGCTCTCATCAGAATGATCCGCCGGCTGATCGTCAGAAGGCGGCGGCGAATCATCGTCGCTTTCATGTTGGCCGTCGGCTGTCTCCGGTGCCTCGGTGCTTGCCGGTTCATCGACCTCAGCGGCATTCGCGTGCCCCGGTTCGGAAACGTCTCTACGCCGCACATACTGGCCGCCAATAATAGCGGCGTCTTCAGAATGGCGTCGGGCTTCGAGCAAACCGAAGAATGCGTTGGCCGCGGCGATGCGCACCTCTCTCGCTTCGTCATTGAGCGCTTTGCGCAATTCGTCCTTGAGACTCTCGCTGTTGAGCGAACACAATCCGGCGATCGCCGCCGCGCGAATTTTCGGATCGGCGTGTGCCGCAAATTCTCGCAGGTGAACACCCGCCCGAAGCCTCTTTTTTTGTCCGTGCGCCAGCGCCTTGACGATTTCAACAGCCAGCTCCGGATGCCTGGCGACAGCGTCGGCCAGCGGGTCGACGGCCGCAGCGAGATCCGCCTGCGATAAGACGTTGACGGCCCGGCTGACGACGAATCCGTCGGGGTCTTTGAGCAGCTCGATCATCGCCACGTAGACATCCGCCTTTTCCGATTCCGACAACGTCGAAGTCCGATCGACGGATTTTCCCAGCCCCTCGGCGGCTTCGGCCCGGACCTGCCAGCTTTCGTGCTCCAACAGGCGCGTCAGCGCATGGCCCGTCGCTTTCCCCGCGCTCTCACGCAAAACGCGGATCGCATGCACCACGAGGTCAGGGTCCTTTTCATTCGAGGCGTAAGCGGCGACTCGCGGCACGAGTGCCGCCGACGGCGATTCTTGCAACTGCTTGAGGACCGCCGCGCGCACGTTGGGTTCGGGGTCTTCCAGCAGTCGCAATAACGAGCTGTTCACGTTCGATCCGCCGGTTTGCATCAGCGCCCGCAGGCTGATTTCACGCACCAGCGGCGCCGGATCGCTGAACAGCTCCAACAACAGCCCTTCGTCCGACGCGGTGGCGCGGGCAGCCAGTTCGTCGGCCGCCCGATGTCTCAATTCGACGTCGGGCGCAGCCAGCCGCTCGACTCCTTCGGGCCAGTTGATCGCCAGGCTTTCCGATTCGACCAACCGATATCGAAGCGCCGTGAGCCGCTCGCGGGATTCGTCGGTCGCCGCCGTTTTCAGCCTCTCGTAGACTTCCGGAAGGAGCAGCCGCCCGTAGCGGGCCAGCCGTTCGCGTATTGCGGGGACATCAGTCGCCGGGCCAGTCGTCATGCGATCGATCGTTTCGCCGAGCGCGGCAAGTTCTTGTTCCGAAAGTGCATTCGGAGCGTCGCGGCCGGCTGTTCGATCGGAGGATGCGCCCCAGTCGGCCAGCGAATCGAGCCGCGCGGCGGTGAGCGTCTCGGGACGCCAGGGATCGACCCCTTCCAGCGGCGCTTTCCATTCGCGCAAAAGCTCCAACGCCGCCAAGCGCGTCGCCAATGAGCCTTCAGAAAAGGCCTTGACGATCTGGGGAGCCGCAACGCCGGGATCGTCGATCAGTCGCCGAATGGCTGCCTCACGAATGGCCGCCTCACGATTTCGAAAAGCCTTGATCAAACCGGCAACGGCGTCAGCGTCGAGCGGACCGGGATTCGTCAGCTCTTCGGGCGGAACGCTCGCCGCCGCATCGAAATGCTCTTTCAGCCAGGCGACGAGCTGGTCGGCAGACATCGCCCCTTCGATTTCGGCGACGAGACGTCCGCTGGGCGTCAAGAGCCTAAGAGCCGGCACCGGTCCAACCGCCAGCAATCGCGCGTCGTCCGGAGATTTGTCGACATCGATCTCGACTAAAGTCCAGCGTTTCAACTCTTCTTGAGCCGCGGGCTTGGCGACTTCTTTGGCCAGCGCCCGACAAAATTGGCATGATTCGGCCCCCGCCCGAACGATGATCGGCCGCTGGTTGCGGCGCGCCTCGGTGTAGCCACGGGCCAACGACGCCAGCCACGGGAGCACTTTTGGGTTGGCGCCCGCCGCGGCGCCCGGGAGACGATCTGCGGCGCCCGAAGACCTGGTCGCGGCAGCCTTGGATCGAATCGGCTTATCAGATTCCGCGCTCGAATCGGACTCGCCGGGACTTTGGTCCTCTTTAATTTCCTGAGAGAAAGTCGGCCCCGCGATCAGCAGCGCCAGCAGCAAAGCTGCCGCAAATCGCCAAAGCATCGTGCTTGCGCGTGCGGCCGGCGCGCGTCTCTCGACGTCAATTAACCCCGTCCGTGTTACGTTGTCTCGCGATGCGCGTCGAAACATTGAATCGTTCTCTTTCGAACGGCAGTTCATCCTTTGAAATTTGGCCATTCAATCACCGTGATGGGCGATTTGGCTCCAATACGAAGCAAATTCGAACTCCGGACTGTTTTCGTGGTCGTGGCAGCGGGTGCATTGTTCCCTGGCGACGAAGGGCGTGCGTTTGGCAGGCGTATCCGCGTGTGCCTTCGCAGGCCCGTGGCAGCTTTCGCAGCCGACTGACACGAGCGCGGCGCTCTTCGACCTCGACTGAAAACCGCCTGGCAGTCCAAAACCGGTGGTGTGACATTTCTGACACATGGGATCGACGTGCGCCTCGTCGGCGACCAGCGTCTCCCAGGCATGGGAATGATTCGAATCGCGCCATATCGCCGACGCATCGGCATGACACTCCTGGCAGACCACCGTACCCGCGACGCGCATTTCGGGAGCGAACGTGCCTGGCGGCGCTAATCCCGTTTCGACGGCGTCGAAATCGCGCTGGGCCAGCGCGCGGCGGAATAATTGCACATTGTCGAGCTGCGCCGGGTCGTCGGCAAACGCGGTCGACATCTCGACGATTTCAGCCGCTGGAGGAACTTTCGTGGTTGGCGGCAGCGAAAGACTGACGAGAAACTTTCCTTTATTGGTCGCCGACGCGAGCACCGCAGGGCCGATTCGCTCTGGCGCCAAACTCTGGCCCGTCGGTCCGCCGATTACCGCGTCGACCTCGGGAAGCGCTGCGGCCAGCTCGCGGAGCTCATTTTCAGCGAGGTAGGCCAGCACCACGGCGCGGTCGAACTTGCCGCGGTGTGCCGCGAGCGTCGTGAGCACGGCCTCGCGCGGGTCGTCGACGCGCCAGTCTCTGGCTGTGCCGCGAGTTTTCGGCGCCGTAAGCACACCGACAAGCGCCACGCGCAGTCCGCCAGACTCGATGATTCGAAGCGGCTCGAATATGTTTTGGCCGCCGGAATCGCGCAGGTTCGCCGACAGGAACGGCACATGTCTTTCGCGCGCGAGGTCCCTCAGATACGTGATGCCCAACATGGCTTCGCTCTCGCCGATATTGTGGGCGGCAATTCCCATAGCCAGCTCACCGCTGATGATCGCCTCGAATTTCAACCGCTGATAGGGCGATGCTCCGTCCGCGGCGCCCCCCGCGTCGGCGACGATCACCGGGCCGGCTTGGCGCTGCTGCGAGACGAACGTCCCGCGTCGCAAGAGACCCCCCGACTGGTTCGAAGTGCATCCGCAAGGAACGATCCAACCGGCCGTATCGCCGGAAACGACGAGCACGACCGGCCCCGCGGGCGATTCATCCATCGCGTGAGGCAAAGACTTTGGTGCGGCAGGTCCCGTGGAAGGGGCCTCGTGCAGCACGAGCCAGACGATGCCCGCCAAAGCCACGGCGACCGCGGACATGTACGCAATCGCTTGTCGGAGCGTTGCGGGCTTTCCCGGCGTGGCTTCATAAAGAATCATGGCACATCAGAACAGCAGCGAGTAAGCCAGAATATTGACGTTCACCTGAATGCAGTTGGTGATTTCATTGCCACCGCAGCAGCAACAGCCCTGTGTGTGCGCGGTGTCGTTCAAGCCGTCCTGCGAGTAGACCACTCCCAGCCGCTCGCCCATCGAAATGCCGTCGAGCGGGCGCGGCGTTCCGTGCTTGGCGTGCAATTGCTTGATTTCGAAGACGGTGTTGAACAGCGTGTGGTCCATGCTGATCGGCCTCAGACTATTTTGCGGGAACACCAGCGCCATTTCGCGGCGGAACGATCGGTCCCACTCGTGCGAAGAGCACCCGGCGGATGCCAGCAAGAATCCGCCGCGCTCCACGTATTTGCGCAGGTTTTCCCGCTCTTTGTCGGTCAGCTCGAACGAGCCTTCTCCGGTCATGATGATCAGCGGGAAGTTGAAGAGCTCGTCGGAGCTGAGCTTGACGGCGTGAAATCGCCGGCTGGTCGATATCGCCGATTCTTTTTCGGCCGTCACCAGAAAATGATCGGAGAAACAATGGCTGCTTTTCACGCCGGCATAGATCAGATTGGCGACTTGGACGACGCTTTGCGGCTCGCCTCCCACCTGCTTGGGCTCGGGAACCATCGGCATCTCGTCGGACGATTTTGACGGCGATTCGACAGCCGGGCTGGCGGCGCTCGTTGCCGCCGGCGCGACTGAGGCGGTCTTGGTCTTGGCCGCGTTTTGCGCCGAGACGGGCAATCCGGCCGCGGCGGCAATGGCGGCCAATATGCCGATGGCGCCGGTCACGACGCTGCGAGAGATTCGATAATCTGTCATTTCTGTTCTCCGAGTTCGTCCGCGACGCGCTGAAAATACCTTCCGACCTGGCGCCGATAACGCAGTGGAATTGCCGCGTCGGTTCCACCGGTGGCGCTCAGCCGCCCGGGGGCTTCGTTGGGCCCCTCGCCGGGGTCTGCGGTTCGGCGTCCGGCTCCGCCGCGGCGACCCGACCCGTCGCGCGGCCGGCGCGACGACTGGCTGTTGCCTCCCGAAGCCGAATTGCTGGCCTGCGGATTGCTGCCATAGAGGCCGACGTTATCCATCGAATTGCGCGCGGCACTGTAACCGTCGCCCGAGCCGTTCATGCCGCTGCCACCCATCCCGGCGGCGTGCAGCAATTGTTC
>DATGKC010000582.1:0-5962 GCA_035294845.1 Planctomycetaceae bacterium
GCTCGGGACTCATGTAGGCGGGCCACTACCATCCCGCCCTGCAAATGCCCTACTGGAGATGATGCGGTCGGTGAGGAATCACTTCACTTTTGTCACTGGCTGATCTGGGTGCGCCGGGTTCGGCATCAGCCGCCGATTGGCGCAGTCGGCCAACAAATCGAGTTTCTCCAGCACCGTCTGGCCGATCAATACCTCGTCGCCCAGCACCAACGCTTCTTCCAGCGTGTCTCGCCCCATCACATCGAAGATGATCGGCTCAGTGACGGCGACCGTCTCCGTCCGTCCGTCGGCGTACTCGGCCACCCGATTGCCGCGAGACATTACCCCCAGGGCTTGCATGACATGAGGGGGGATAACGGACCGCACGGCTCCCGTATCGACCAAGGCGTCTGCTTCATACCGCCGCACCGCCGACTTCTTGAGTTTCTTCCGACGGTTGAGCGCTTCGTCCACCGAATTGGTCAGGAGCACTTTGACTCGAATTTCACCCATATCATTCTCATTTGCAGATGCTGTTTGGAACTCATCCGGCAATTCTACCAAAGGTCGGGCGTCTAGCTCCATTTGTGAGCGAGGTGCGCTTGTCCCGGCAGCTCGCTCATCCCAACGTTTGCCGGGTCTATGACATCGACGAGGTGGATGGTCAGCACATTCTATGATGGAGTGCGTGATGATCGGCGACTCAACATGCGCCACTTATTGATCTGCGTCTTCGAATATTGTCGCTGCGGCCACGCCGGTCTGCAGCTTGCCCTGCCATTCGCCTGGCGCAGCGAAGACGACTTTCTGCGGCCCGGTAGCGGCGTCGTAGCTCTGCATCCCCGACCCGAATTCCAGGGCGGCCCAGACCGAATACTTCCCTGGCCGCACGTGGGTGACGTGGTAGTAAGGGTGCTCTTTTGGCGGCGGAATCGGTTGACCCGACCGATCGAGCTTAAGCAGTTGCTCGCTCGCAGGCGAAATCACCGCGCGTTCACCGGGTTTCAGCCAATAGCGATGCCATGTGAGCGTGTCCACCCAGGTCGGCAGCGTTCCGGGCACCCGCGGCGCCGGTTTTCCGTCCGCGTCGACGAGCGCCATTTTCGAGAAACCGTACTCGTAGTGGTTTCCCGCCCCGAACCGAATGTCGTGATCGCTGACGTTCTCAACGACGACGTCGTAACCCAGCCGTTCGTTCTTATCGACGGCCGGCGACCGCAACACGATCGCGGCGCGCAGGCCGTCGATCGACTCGCCCCAGGCTTCCTCCGGCACATCGGCGATATTCCGCCGTTCTTCTTTCCCAGGGCGCTGGTATGACGGCTCGAAAGAAAGTTTCGTGGCGAAATCGCCGAGATCGCGGACTTCGCCGGCGCTCGGCACCAGATTTGCGAATATCGTGTCTGTCGCCGGCTGCATGTTGTGATAAGCGTTCGCGCTGTAGCCCAGGCCGGGGACCAGTTGGTCGATTCGGAACCGCCCCTGCGCGTCGGTATCGGCGTAGTGGGGATCACGCCCTTCTTGATCGTCGCTCACGTCCATGAAAAGTTTCGGCGGCCCTTTATAGTCGTTGGCGGGCTTCCAGATGGGGAGCGGCTTGCCGCTGTCGTCGACGAGACGTCCGATGATCGTTCCCCAAGGCTGCATACGGACGGTGTACTGAGTGGTATCATCACCTCGCGCCGCCAGAAAGCCGATGAGTTTGCGATCGTCATGGAAAAATGTGATGCGCTGGCCGCGAGCCGGATGGATTCCGTTCAGCGAAAACGATGCGGCTCGCAATGTTCGCCTGGGGTTCCAGCGATCGAAGGTCGTTCCCGTCATTCGGGCGCCGACGACAGGCCGTCCTTCGGGATCGACCAGCGAGACGCGGCGCGCTGCGCTCCGCTCGAGGGTCGCCGACAGTTCCAAAGGCGCCGAATTCCGCGGGGGATTGATCAGCACGATCGCCGCGTAGTCGTTCTGTGGCACCGATCCGTTCGGGCCGCGGCTCGTCAACGTGTCCATCGTACCATACAGCGGAAACTGTTCTTTAACGGGCGGATTGGTCCAGCCGGGCGCGAAAAAGGCCTTGGGATCGACACGGGCCGCGCGGAAGTCTCCTGGGTTGCGGGGCTTGACCAACACGGCCCCCGGTCCCGGCATAACGAATCCTTCATACGCCCCATCGCGTCTTTGGGCAGCCCGGCTGACAGGCCAGTGATCGGCCTCGGCACGATCGCCGCCGTAATAGGGATTCGGCCACAAATCCACAAACGTCACCTCGGCATCGACCGGTTTGCCCTGGGCGTCGGCCAACTTCAGACGAAACGGGATGCTCGGATAGGCATCGATCACGACGTCGGCATCCCCTTCGACCATGACGCTTTGGGACTGGTAGTTCACGCCGGACGGGGCGACTACAACCACTTGTTTCTTTTGTGCCGGATAGAGGCCCGTGATCGTGAAGCGGCCGTTTTCGTCGGTCACATAAGGAAAGTTTTTGGAGGTCAACTCGACGCACATTCGGGATCCGCCGACATGGCGCAGGCCAACCCATATCCCGGCGATCGGTTTTTTCGAATTGACGTCCCGCACGACTCCGGAAATCGTCCGGCCGGGCTGCAGCGTGAGCGAGAAACCGGCTCCGTGGATGATCGGCGCGTGATCGCTGGGCTTCAAGTCGGTGCCGAGTCGAGTCTGAACATCCGGCGCATCCCGGGTCATCACGGCGAGTGTGGTATCGACGACGCGCGGCGCCGAAACCGCCAGTTGAGCGAGGCGATCGCGGCCGAGTCCCGACAGCGTGAACCGTCCGTCGGCGTCGGTGTGAGTCTGGGTTGCCAGCCCCGGAATGAGATGGGGCAAGTAGAGCTCGCGCTCGTAGTTGGTCACATTGACCATGCTGAATTTCTTCTCGCGGGCGAGATGGGCGTCGAGGTCGTGCTGGAGGGGAATCATGAGTGTTGTCAGACGGACCAGGGCCCCGGCCAGAGGTTGCCCGTCCGGGGCCAGGAACCGCCCGTGGATTCGGCACGTCGTCGTCGGCAAGCTGCAATGTGAGATTTCCCTCGAACGGGCGCCATTGGACTCCGCCGTCTGGAGGCCGACCCCAGATGGGCCTCCAGTCGGGCGCGTAGCCGTCGGCCGTGGCGCTCAGCAGTCCCTGTTGCCGCGTGGGAAGGCCGTCGAGATCGACCGTGGTCATGTCGCGTGCGTCGAATTCGAAACGACCGTCGGGGCCCGTCGTGGCGCGCACCCGCGGGGCGCCGGGCGGCCCCTCGCGCTGCGGTACAAAGAAGACACGAGCACCCTTGAGCGGCTTGCCACCGGGGCCGGTCACCCGCCCGCGAAAACGCGTGGCGCGTGTCGGATCATCGGAGGGCCACACATCGGGCGCCTCCGAATCCGCATTTGTCGTCTGTGCGCCGATATCGGCGGGCGCCGAGTCTTTCTGCCCTTCGTCCGGTTCCGCGGCATCCACGAGGACGTCCGGTCCGAGTGTCGCTGCAGGCGTCAATGGCACAAACCCGGTCGCTGCGGCGATCGCGCTGCATCCCAGGAACGCCAACATGACCAAGCACGTCGTCCTCCGGCTGGCGGCGGTCGTCGTGTTTCTTCGGGGATCGACCAGCCCGGCGATGCGCCGTTCCAGTTCGCCTCGTCCACCGATCATGCCGACCGCGGCCCGCATCGGGCGCCGCTCCACGATCAGCTCGGCTACGCGTAAGAGCGTCTCGCCGTAGAGGATCGCGCTGCGCCCGCTCAGCACAAAATTGTCGCAGAGCTCTTCGCGGGCCCTGCCCAGTTCGCGATTGAGCTGGTGCAGCGATGGAATTGGCCAGTATAGTGCCGCGGCCAGCTCCTGAAGGAGCACAATCGACTGGTCCCGCCGCTGGACGTGTGCCACCTCGTGCACGAAGACGTCCTCCAATTCGTTGTCGCAGAGCGCCGCCAGCAGTTTTTCGGGCATGATGATTGTGCCTCGTCCGAAACCGACCGCCAGCGGCGCGATGATTTCGTTCGATGCGAGCAAAACCGGGACGGGCCGCGCCCCCAGCTTTGCCGCGATCTTTGCAAGCAGCGCTCGATGAACGGCGTTTTGCCACTCGCGCGACGAACGGTGAAGCCGCACGACGCGGAAAACGTTTTGCGCCAGTCGCGCCATCATCAGCAAGGTGCAGCTTGCCCAGACGAGGATCACCGCGGCGGCGATTCCACGGAGCGACACGGGCCTGCCCGCCGTACCGACCGCCGGCCGCATCTCGGCAGGCGGCGCGGGCGGTGCTGGAATGTGACCGACTGCCAAAGCGGTTTCCGGCGGGGCAGACTCGCTCTTGGCTGTGTGGTCATCCGTTGTGAGCGCACTCGGGAATGGGCGGTCCACGACGTGGGGAGCCAGATCGGCCGGTTGTCGCGGCGCCTCTTCGACTGGATCAGTTTCAACGGGCGAGACTGTTGTGTTGGGCGAGCTGGATTCACTCCCCGGAATTGGAATGGACACGAGCCTCACATTCGCCGCCGCGAACATGCAGGCCAGCACGGGGGTCGCCAGGCAGCCGATCAGTCCGGCGAGCAGAACAAGATGCCGCATCGCGCTTCTGCCGGGCAAACGACGCGACACGAGCCACGCCACGCTCGAGGCCAGCGCCACTCCCATCGCCGTGACCAGCAGGTCCTCGAAGACCCGGTCTCCAGGATAACAGCGCGTCTGAAGAAAATTCACGAATCCTCCTTCGGCCGTTTACCGGCCCGGGCCCGATCGAGGAGCAGTCGAATCCGCTTCAATTCGTCGGCACGAAGTCCGCGATAGTCGAGCAGGGCGGTGACCAGAGCTTCCGGCGATCCACCGCAGAGCGTTTCGACGATGTCGCGAACTTTCTGCCCGATGGTGTCGTTCCGCAGGCGCGCCGCCTTGTAGAGAAACGTCCGCCCTTCCGCGGTGTGCGTCAGCCAGCCCTTTTCTTCCATGCGTTCGAGAAGAGTACGGACCGTATTTCGGGCGACCTTCCTGGTCCGCAGGAGAACGCGACGCACCTCGTTGGTTGTGACTTCGCCCCGTTCCCAGACAATTTCCATGATCTCGCGTTGAGCCGGCGAAAGTTCGGGCAATTGTAGTTGCTGCGGGGCCACGCTCGCTCCAGTCTGCCGGTGACGGATTAAGCTACTGAATGTAGTTGAATTTAACTACACTATGTAGTCATGTCAAGCGAACGCACGCTTCGAAGCGCGGCTTTCGTGTAACATCGACGCTTTCCGGGGAAATCTGACCATGCGAACCTCTTCACTTCGCCGTCCGTCTTTGATGCTGGAGCAACGGCAATGACGGCCGACGACACAAGCGAAATCATCCAACGCGCGCTTGGCGAATTTGAATTGCGCAGCACCCAAGTCGAAGTGTTGAATTCGACAGACCACTGCAATGCGAAGATCGTCACGGATTCCGGTGACTACTGCTTGAAGATCCTGGCGCCGGGTTATTCGGAAGGCCGCCTGCGGTCGCAGATGAAGTTTGCGGATTTTCTTCGAAATGGCGGCCTGCCTATCCCCGCACCGCTGGAAACAACAGCCGGTCACCGGTTCGCGACAATGTTCGCCGCCGGGGAAGCCCGGTTTGGACGGACTTTCAGATTGCGGCGGGAATCGGTGTGCTTGAAATGATCCACACGTCGCCAATAGCGAACGACGATACCTTGGCAATCGAGTGGTTTGACTTCGCTGTCCGATGGCTGCGAACGCATCTGACCTGAAGGTGCACGAGACCGCCGGGCGGCTGGCGACTCGCCGCCGCATCGTCCCCGGCGAGACTCTAAGAAAAGCTGGAGCATCACCGGGACCGGCATCGGCAACTCGCGTCTCGCCTAATCACGGGCGACGCTTGCCGCCTTTCTAAGTGCAGATCGACTATTCCGATTCCCACGACGGCTTAAGGTCGGGTACTTGCGGCACTTGCCTATCGGCAAGGATCTGCAACGCCTGTTCGCGATCGCTGGCGTCGGGCATT
>DATGKC010000583.1:0-7035 GCA_035294845.1 Planctomycetaceae bacterium
GTCCATCGACGAAATTGCCCGGTTTTCCAGGGCTTTCTTATATCACCATATTTTCACAGTACCCAAGGCTCACAAAAACCATGAATAAGATTGCCGAAATACCCTATTTTCATGGAAAAAAATAGTTAACGGCGTTGCCTGATCGGGGTGCCGCGCAGTTCGGTCCCGCTTCCATTGCACCTTTCGTGACATGATCGCGTTGAAGCTTTTTGTCCGCTGATGTCACGCCTTAAGGCGATGAGGTGGGTTCACGGGAAAGACGCACGACGTAAACTGTTCCGTTGCCGTTAACCGTGACGATGTGACGCCCATCCGGACTATATGTGGCACGCCTCACCACGCCGTGCGCCGGTCCCAGGCGAATCAATCGGTCGGGTTCCGCGCGGCGACGTTCGCGAGCGGGGTCGTTCCATTGCCAAAGGCGGCCGTCGTCTCCGGCGGCGAGCAAAGTATTTTCGACGGGCGAGAATGCGATTGAATTGATTGCTGTCGGACCGGTCGCCAACTCAGCCGCTACAGTTCCGCGCTCGGCGCTCCAAACGAGCACCCGCGCATCGGCCGATCCGGCCAGCCATCGCCCGTCAGGGCTGAAGACAAGCTGGCGGCAAACCGCTCCCTCTGTCGCGAACTTCTTCCCCTTGCCGGCCTTGAGATCCCATAAGACAAGCGTCCGATCATGACACGCAACCGCCAGCCGCCGGCCGTCGGGATGAAACGCTAGGGCGCTCACGCGGTCGGAAAACCCATCGAGACTGTGCTGCACCGTTCGCTGCGCCAGCCCCCAGACTGTGACCAGCCGTCCGTCGCCCGCCGCGGCCAGAAGCTGTGCGTCGGGGCTGAATGACACCGCGCGCACGGCGCCCGGTGCATCGTCGACGAGCAGTAGCTCCTCCCCGTTGGACGAGTCCCATAATCGCAGTGACGTCTTGAAGAAGCCCCATCCGCCGAAGCCAGCCAGAAGGCGGCCGCCGGGACTGAAGGCCAGCGACTCGATTTCCGTGGCGTCTTCGGCCAGCACAAGCTCGACTTCGCCGGTCGTCAAGTCCCAGAGCTCGACCTTCGTCCCTTGGCGCACTGCCAGAATGCGACCGTCCGGACTGAGATCGGCCTGAGATAAAGGCAAACCGCCCTTTGCGCTCTCGACTCCCGAGTCGGCCTGCCACATTTGAACGAGATTGTCCCGACTTGCCGCGATCACGGTTGAGGAATCGGGCGTAAAGGCCAGCGACGTGATGGGTCCGGCGCTGCTCACAACCATCGGCGCCGTGGCCGCCGATAAGCTCCAAACTCGCAGTTCTCCGAACGATTCGTCGCCTCCCGCAAGCCATTTTCCATTGGGACTGACAGCCGCCAACTCGGGCACCTGGACGATCGTGCGGATCTCTTCGCCCGTCGCGAGGTCCCAAACGACGGCTCTCCCCAGGCGCTTGGAGACGAGGGTCGCCGCATCTCGGAAGGCGAGCGGTTGGCCGCCTCCTTCGAGCGAGCGCTGCTTCTCGCCTGTGCGCGTGTCCCACAAAATGAGGTCCCCGTTCGAGGCCCCGGCGGCAAGATAGTCGTCGTCGGGACTGAACTGCCCAGATGATGTATTTGGGAACCGGCGGCGTTCCTGGCCGCTCGAAACGTCCCACAATAAGACGCTGGCATCGCTGCCGTAAGAGGCCAGCATCTTTCCTCGATGACTGAAGGTAAGCCCTTGCACGATGCCGGTCGAATGACCCTGCATGGTCCTTCTCAGTTCGCCGGTGGGCACGTCGAAGAGCGCCATCTCGCCGCGTGCGGCGCGCGCGGCGATCAGCATGCCGTCGAAACTGAAAGCCATCGGGCTGAAGGCGTCGCGCAGCGTGGCCAAGAGCGCGCCATTGCCGGCATCCCAAAGGGTGACCGGTCCCTCCATTTCTGCAATCGCCAAAATCGCCGCCGCCGGACTGAAGGCGACATCGACGGGAAGACTTTGGAGCTGAAGCAGATGGCGCGTGCGGCCGTCGGTCCGGTCAAAAATCTGGACCGTGCCGTCGCGTCCCGCGCCCGCCAGCAACTCTCCGTCACTGCCCGCGGCCAGCGCGGTGACCGTATTCCAGAACTTCAGCCGGCCGTCGCCGAACACCGCCACCAAATCGAATGGCGTTTTGTGCTCTTGTTCGGCAAATGGGGCGGTTTCATCGCCGGAAACTCCCTGCCCGTTCAGGAGATCGAGCGGCCAGCGAATGCGCGAGGCCAATTTGCGAGCCTGTGCGGCTTCGCGGCTGGCCGCGTGATCGCGAATCAACCGCGACAGCTCGGCTCGCAGCCCGATCGCCTCGGGCGAAAGAATATCGGCAGCCGGCGCGGTGAGCCCAGCATCCAATTCTTCGAGCTTGAGTCGACGTATCGTGCGCTGCGTGGGCCGCCATACCGGCGCGAACTTTTGCCGCTGGCCGGAATTCAGCGCAATCGACGTTTCGATTGTTTCATAACCATCGCGCGACAGCCGCAGCGCCCAATTCCCGGGCCGCCCCGTGATGGTAATCTCGTCTTGAGATGGAAGTTTGACCGCGCGCCGATCGACGCGCAATTGGGCTCCCTCCCGCTCATCCAGAGGCCAGGCGACAACAAGTGTGGCGGCCGCAAGCAAATGCCACGACAAGACACCGGCCAGCCCCAAAATCGACAAAGCCGCGGCGGCCAGCCACGTTCGCTGGCGAATTCGCGTTAATCGCTGCGCCAATCCCGAGACCGACAGCGCTCCGGCGGCCTCTTTTGTGCCGAGCATTTCGAGAAACTTGGCAAGACGCGAGTCATCGCGCTCGCATTGCGGCGCTCCCAGGTCTGCCGTCAATCTGTCGCCGCCACGGGGCTCTTTGGCCGTTTGCAGGCTAAATGCGGCGAGCCGGTCATCCGCAACGGCAAAGGACGCGAGCGCCCGCGCGACTTCGCGCGGCGTCTGAAATCGGCTATTGGGTTCGCGGGCCAACATGCGGGCCACCACATCGTCCAGCTCGGCCGGCATGTCGGGCCGCAGCTCGCGCAATCGCAAAGCGTCGGTCGTTTCGCGGGCTGCCAACTTTTGCGCGACGGTCTCTCCGGGAAACGGCAATTCACCCGTCAATAGCCGAAACAGCGTGCATCCCAGGCTGAAGATGTCGCTGCGGATATCGGCCGACCGCGTATCGAAAGCCTGTTCCGGAGAAATATATTCCGGCGTGCCCAGGAACTGGCCGATCTGCGTGATCGAGCCGTCATCGCCGGCCGACCGCTCGCCGACCAGCCGCGCTAAGCCCAGGTCGAGAATCTTGACAATCGGCCTTCCCGAGTCGCGATCTCTGGCGACGAGAAGATTGGTGGGCTTGATATCGCGGTGGACCATCCCCTTTTCGTGCACATACTGCAGCCCCTGCGCCGCCTGGCGGATGCACTCGCAGGCCCATCCCACGTTCATCGGGCCGCTCTGCTTGAGCAAATAGCCCAGGTCATGCCCCTCGGCAAATTCCATCACCAGGAAATGCACGCCGCCGGCGGCGCCGGCATCGAACGCGGCGACGATTTGCGGATGGTCGAGCGCGGCGACCGCCTGAATTTCATGATGGAACCGGGCGACGGCGCGGCGATCTTTCACGACGGCGGCCGACATGATCTTGATCGCCACCGTCCGGCCGAGCTCGAGGTGCACGGCCTTGAACACGGCTCCCATTCCCCCCGCGCCGATGCAATCGAGCAACTTGTACTTGCCGAGGAAGAAGGCCCTTTTCCCTTTGAGCAGCATGTCGGCCTGCCAGCGGGTGATCCAGCCGCGCTCGACGAGCCGCCCGGCCAGTTCTTGAGGCGACGGAATTGTGCTCGGCGCGGCTTCATTCGCCGTAGCAGCGCGCGGAGGCGTTGTGCCCGAATCGCCAAGCGCCTCGCGGCGCACAGTCTGCCATTGCTCGGGGGCGAGCAAATTGCTCTTTTTGAGGTTGTCGAGGAATTCTTCCACGCCTCACATTCTAGACGCGTTTGCCCAAAATGACGAAACACCAAGAGCACGTGCCTTGCGCCAAGTGCGTCGTGCACCCGGCCGGCGCACGCAATTCGCAGACTTCTTGGCACGGGGTCGGAGTTCACCTTATAATCGGACTGACACGGTTCATCCCGTGCCGTCGTTTCTCTATTTCGAGAGTGATTCGTTGCTCGCCGGTCCGATATTCAGCCGCGAAGTCTTGACCGCGCCGCGGCAGACGCGGCATTTCATCATGCGCGCCGGCTACGTGGTGGCCCTGTTCGTGCTGATGTACACGGCGGCGCAGGCGACTTTTGGCTGGCAGCAAGTCACCAGCCTGGGCGAAACGGCCCGGTTCGGCGGCCTACTGTTTCAGCTATTTTCGATGGTCCAATTGGCGCTGGTGCTGTTTTTTGCGCCGCTGTTTGCCGCCAGCCGCGTGGCTCAAGAGAAAGACCGTCAAACGCTCGTGCTCCTGTTGATGACCGACCTCAAGGATCGCGAGCTCGTGTTCGGCAAACTGCTGGCAAGTCTGTTGCCGGTGGCAATGCTGCTGGCCGCATCGGCCCCTGTATTCACGCTCATCTCGGTTTTGGGCGGAGTCTCCATTGAACAAATCGGCTGGTCATTGGCCATTTGCGCGGGAGCGGCCCTGGCTGCGGGAAGCTGGGGGTCGCTCGTGGCGTTTTGGCGCGAAAAGACGTTTCAGACGCTGGCCATCAGCGTGTTGGGACTCGTCCTGTTCATCGGCGTCGTCGAAGCCGGCGTGGCGGTTTTGGGGAGCAATTCAGATCTCGGCCGGTGGTTGGGCTGGTGCGACCCCTTCCGTGGGATGCTGCTCGTGCTCGATCCGCTGGCGGCCGAGACCGGGCTTGCGGTGGCGGCCGTTCCGGCGTGGCCCTATGTGATCGCTCTCGTCGTACTGGCGTTGATCGCCAACGGCGTGGCCGTGCTCCGACTGCGGGCCTGGAATCCGTCACGGACTTTCACCGATCCCTTCAAGGAAGCCGAAGCCGAGGCGGCTGCAACTCGTTCGGCCACGCGAACCATTTGGAAGAATCCCGTCATCTGGCGTGAAATCCGCACGAAGGCGTATGGCCACAAGGTGGCGCTGATCAAGCTGGCCTACCTGGTCGTGTTTGTGTTCGCCGCCATTTACGTGTATTCGACGCGCGACACGGCCTCTGAGCTCATGCTGGGGTTGATTTCGCCTCCCGGTTTCGCATTCGTTGCGGTCGGGCTGGTGGCTTTGTTGCTCGTCAATGCGCAGGCCGTGACGGCCCTCACGAGCGAGCGCGATGCCAAGACGCTCGAGCTGCTCCTGGTCACCGACATCACGGCCAAGGAATTCATTTTCGGAAAAATCGGAGGCGTCTTGTACAACATGCTCTGGCCGGTCGTGTTGCCTTTGGCAGGGCTTGTGTGGCTGACCGCGCAGGGCCTCGTAACCTGGGAGAACTTCATTTATGTGGCCCTGGGCTTTATTTTGCTGACGATCTTTGCGGCCATGCTGGGCTTGCATTCGGGGCTGAGTTTCGACAATTCGAGGTCGGCGATCGCCAATAGCCTGGGCACGATGTTCTTTTTGTTTCTGGGCGTCTTCGTGTGCATGATGTTGATCGTCGAGGCCCGATCGTCATTCTTCCAGCAGATCACCAGCTTTCTCGTTTTCATTTTGGGAGGCAGTATGGGCCTGTGGGCCTCGCTGACGCACCGGAACCCGTCGTCGGCCCTTTCGGCCGGCGCCTTCATTTTGCCGTTTGCCACATTTTATTCGATCACCGGATTTCTCTTGGGCGAAACACTGGGGCCCTGGCTGATGGTCAGTTTCGCCTATGGGTTCACCGTGTTGGCGATGCTCGTTCCGGCGGTGAGCGAATTCGACGTCGCGCTGGGACGAACGACTCTCGACAAAGGCTGATGGATGAGACGACTGAAGAGCCGGGTATCGGCCGTCGCAGCATGCGCATGCATTGGGGTCGCTCTCAGTGCATCGAAGGCGGCCGAGCCGCCGGCGACCGGACCGCGGACCGAAACGAGGTTCCCACCACTGAAGCTCGCGCCTGGATTTAAGGCGACTTTGTTCGCGTGCGACCCGCTGGTCGAATATCCTTCCGCAGTGGCGCTCGGTCCTCGTCCCGGCTCTCTCTTCGTTGCCGCCGATTTTCTTACCGGTTTGGGAACCGAAGTCGTGCGCCGCGACGAGATTCGCCTGATCGAAGACACCGACGGCGACGGCTATGCCGACAAAGCCACCGTCTATGCCGATGAGTTCAATTCCATCGAGGGCCTGACATTTCACGGCGGCGTTGTTTACGCGATGCACGCGCCGTTTCTCACCGCGCTTCGCGATAACGATGGCGACGGAACAGCCGATGAGCGGCACGACCTTTTGAGCGGATTGGGGCTGACTCTCGAACAGAACCCGCACCGCCTGCACTGCGCCAATGGTCTCGTCATGGGGCATGACGGCTGGCTCTACCTGGCCTTGGGCGACCACGGCTGCAATGTCATGCGGCCGGAAGGCGATCGACTCGTCTACGAAGGGGGCGGAATCCTGCGCTGCCGGCCCGATGGGCGCGATCTGCACGTCTTCTCCACTGGCTTACGCAATATTTACGACGTAGCCCTCGACAGCGAGCTCAACGTCTTCGTCCGCGACAACGAGAACGACGGGGGAGACTATATGATCCGGGTCTGCCGCAGTTTCCACGGCGCGGACCACGGATACCCCTACCGATATGACGAATATCCCGAAGAGGTGCTGCCCCCCCTCGCGGATCTCGGACGCGGCTCTTCGGCCGGCGGCGTCTGCTATCTGGAAACAGCATTTCCCCCGGAGTTCCGCGGCAATTTGTTCTTTTGCGAATGGGGCCGGTCGGTCGTTCGCTACACGCGCCAGCGAGCCGGCAGCAACTTTGCACCAATGAAAGAACTGGAATTCGCGGCCGGCGCGGCAAACGATCCTTACGGATTCAAACCGACCGACGTGATTGTCGATCGAGACGGCTCTCTCATCGTCTCCGATTGGGGGGACGACCAGCGTCCCAAGCGGGGGCGGGGCCGATTGTACCGCATCG
>DATGKC010000584.1:0-4769 GCA_035294845.1 Planctomycetaceae bacterium
AAGCTCGGCCAAGAGCCCTGAAGAGGCGTCGGCCGCCAGCAGCCATACTGCGGATTCGCTCAAATCAAATGTCGGCATTCAAAATCCTCCGGGCCCACACATAGGCCACCAGGTTGAACGCCAGCGACGCGCACAAGATGAGCTGCCCCGGCACGGTGACGAAGAGCCGCTCGGTGTTCTCGGGATCGATGAAAAAATAGTACATGACAAGCACGGCAAAAGGGGCCAGAGCCATATACAAGGCCGAGGTGCGCGCCTGCGCCGTTTCCGAGACGATCTTGCGCTCCAGCCGCTGCAGCTCCATCACCGAATGGGCGATGCGTTCGACCGTTTCGTTGAGGCGCCCGCCGCTTTCGCGGCTGGCCTGCATGGCCGCGGCAAACAGCGCGAAGTTTTCGCTCTTGAGCCGGTCTCGCGTTTCGACCAGCACTCGCTCCAGCGGCTTTCCCATCTGGTATTCGCCATACATCTGCCGAAACTCTTCGCAGATCGGCCTGGGACACTGCTGGGCCAGAATCTCGAGCGCCTGGCCCAGCGAAAGCCCGGCCTTGATGGCGCTGGCCAGCGACACCATGGCGTCGGCCAATTGGTCTTCGATCCTGAGGCGCCGCCGTTCGGCCGTCCGCCGCACGAGATACCAGGGCACGCACACCAGCGTCACGGCGAAGACAATGCCGAAGGGGAGGCTGCCGGCGGCAATCGTGAAGCCCAAAAGTCCGCCGAAAACGGCGATCACCCAAGCCACGACCCAGCGGTGCAGGGGCCGGGTGTTGACGCGCAGCCGGCGCAGCTTGTCGCGCAGGTCGTCTTCGACGTACGCCATGCCGCGCGCGAAGTAGCTTTCGCCGGCGATCGCCAAAAGCGTCGCCGCCAAACCGATGCAGGCAGTTCCCGCCACGAGCAGAATCATCGTCAGCGCGACTTGCCCCCTCTTCTGGACTCGGAAACAGTCGCCGCGCCGTTGCTCTGCGCCGCCGCGTCGCCGCCGTATAGGAACTTCAGCTCGAGCAGTTGCTTATGAATGAGCGAATCGACGAACGAGGGGAGATAGCCGGTGGGGTGCAGCGTCTTGCCGTCGCGGTAATTGTAGATGTCGGTGATGATGAGTTGATTCGTGTCGGGGTCGAGGCCGCCGACCTCGGAAACCTGCGTCACGACGCGCTTCCCGCCGGGAAGCCGGGTGATCTGCACGATGACGTCGATCGCCGACGAGATCTGGCGGTGAATCGAGACGACCGGCAGCTCGACCGCCATCAGCACCAGCACCTCCAGCCGCTTGATGACCTCTTCGGCGCTGTTGGCGTGCACGGTGGCCATCGAGCCGTCGTGCCCGGTGTTCATGGCCTGCAGCATGTCGACGGCCTCGGGCCCGCGGCATTCGCCGACGATGATGCGATCGGGGCGCATCCGCAAGGCGTTTTTCACCAGGTCGCGAATCGTGTAGGCGCCGGCGCCTTCGACGTTCGCCTGTTTGCTTTCGAGCGTCACGACGTGGTCTTGGTGCAGTTGCAGCTCGGTGGTGTCTTCGATCGTGACGATGCGCTCTTTGTGCGGAATGAAGCTCGACAGCACGTTGAGCATGGTCGTCTTGCCGGTCCCGGTGCCGCCGCTGACCAGCACGTTCTTGCGGTCGATCACGCAGGCCCTTAAGAAAACGGCCGCCGAGGGGGTCATGCTCCCCAGCTCGATCAGATCGTCCATCGTGAAGCGGTGCGCGGGGAATTTGCGAATCGTCAGGCACGGCCCGCGAATCGCCAGAGGCGGGATGATGGCGTTGACCCGCGAGCCGTCGGGGAGCCGCGCGTCGACCAGCGGCTGGCTCTTGTCGATCCGCCGCCCGACCTGGGCCACGATGCGCTCGATGATCGACTCGGTCACCTTGTCGGAAATGAAGCGGCGTCCCGAAAGCTCGAGCACGCCTTCGCGCTCGACGTAGATCAGGTCGCTTTTAACGACCATGATTTCGTTGATCGTCGGCGCGCGGATCAGGTCTTGCAGCGGGCCGAAACCGAACACCGTATCTTTGAGGTCTTTCTTCAGCGTCCGCAAGATCAGGTAACGGCGCAGCTCCTGGTGCAGGTGCGGCCGCACGAGCGGGAACACCGTGGCGAACTGTCCCTCGACTTTTTGAATCCGCCCTGAAAGGTCCGGCTCGCGATCGAGATCGAGCCGCTCGCGCGTATACCTGAGCAGCTCGCGCAGCTCGGCCTCGCGCTCGGCAATCAGCGTGGCGGGGATGTCGAACTCGTTGTGCGAGAGCGATTCCGAAGCGCCCGGAAACGTCGAACCTCCTTCCAGAATCAACTGATTAATCAGGTAATCGCGGAGCGTCAGGCCCGTGACTTCCTCGAGCAGCGCCGCGTTCTCGGCGCCGAACAGGTTGATCTCGCGGCAGATGTCTTCAATGTTGTTTTCCAGAAGCAGAATGCTTTCGGTGTTCCCGACCCGATTGGTCTCGAGCTCGTACAGATCGAGCCGCTCGAGCAATTGCTTGTGGATCCGCAGCTCCAGATCGGCCATGATCGAGCGCAGATGGGCCTCGAGCTGGGCGCGGGTGATGACCGACGCCGCCTCGGCCTCGAAGGTCAGCGAGTACGGCCAGATCCGCACTTGCTGGCCTGGGCTGAACTCGATCGACTGTCCCCCCAGAACTTCCGTCTCGCCCACCATGCAGCCGTTGATGCCCACGTTCTCCAGCCGCAGCTTCCCGTTCTGCTGCGTCACGATGGCGTGGCGCTTCGACACGAGCGGGCTTAAGAGCACGATTCGGTTGGAAAGATCGCGGCCGATGTCGATCACCGGATCGGCGATCTCGACCATCGTGCGCCGGCTTTCGTGAATCTTGTTGTACCAGACCTTCATGATGGCTACTTGAGGCCCTTGGCGGCCTCGGCTCCCGGATGCAGGATGACCTGGAGCTGTTGATTGTTGGTCATCCGCTCGATCTCCAGGATCTTCTGCGCTTTCTCCTCGAACTCGCCGTCGACCCATTTGACGGCGATGGCGATGACGTTTTCCTGGGCCGCGGTGGTCCCCGAGGCGCGCAAGACTTCGCGCGTCCCGAGCCGATCGCCCAGCGCCAGGATGCGAAATGGGCCGATCGTTTCCGACGCCGACTGCGGCGGGGGTTTTTCACTCGATTCGGGAACCGCGGCCGGCAGTGGGCCGCTTGCCGTCATGCGCGGCGCAATAAACGAAACCATGTCGCCCGCGTTGACCAGGGCCGGCACGAACGTGCGCGTGTCGACCGGAATCCACAAGGCCCGCTCGTCGGGGGCCAGAAGTTTTTTAATGTCCATGCCGGGGGGCGTGCGCAGGTCGTGCCACAGCAATATTTCGCCCGGGCTGTAGCTCTTGGTCGCCGCCTGCCCGAACACCGTCGATCGCAGGTCCCACTTGATCGCCACCTTTTCGAGGTTGCCCACCGCGTTTTTGGGAATGGGCACTTTCATCAATTGCGACTCGTTGAATTTGTCCCCCGGATTGATCGCCACCCCCTCGTTGATGCCGATGAAGTGCACCATCTCCAGCTCCTGGCCCTTCTGCGCCAGGTACATCAGGTTGAACAGCATTCCTACGATTCCCAGGCCGACGGCCATGAGCAACCCTGGCACGCCTTTCATTCACGCCCTCGCTCGAATTCGTTCGAAAAAATGGAGACCCCTGCCTGCACCTGCAATAAACCGGTCAAACCGCCGCTGCGCTCTGAAGCAAACCGCACGTCGATCCGGCCGGCTTCAGATCCGTCGGATTTTTGAAACCGAGCCGACCAGGCCAGGTCTCCCGCCGACCACCCGCCCGGCGCCGACCACCCTCGCTCGGCGAACCAGTCGTCGTAAAACGTCATCCAGTCCCGCGGAGAGCCGCCCCCCGAAAAACCGATGAGTTGACCGCCGCGCTCATCGCGCAGCGACAAATTGCGGCGAGCTTCGGGCGGGAGCGGCAGCTCGCCAGGCCCGGCTATCGATGCGATGGGCTGCTGTGAGGCCTGGAACGTGTAAAGGTTCCAATGCTTTTCGCCGGCGGGCATCGCCAGGCCCCAGCATACCAGACGGCGACCCCCGTCAGTCTGGCCCGGCGGCTGCAAAAAACTTCTGACTCCCGCCACGAGGGTGAAGCGCTCGTCGAGCACGAAAACTTGCCAGACTCCGGCCTCTTCGGCAACCGGCGAGAGCGCGCTCGTCATTTCGAGCAAACGCTCTTCAGCTTTGTCGCGCTCGCGCCAGGGTCGCTCCATCGCCTGCGTTTCCCGTTGGCAACGCCGCACCAGCGCATCGACCGCCTCCTTCTGATCGCCGGCGACGACATCGCGCGTCATCGCCAGCGGCAGATCGCCAAATTCGAGAGAGACGCTCTCTTGGCCCAGGTCCGGACCGGGGAGCGCGGCGGTGATCGATTTTTCACCGGGATCGGCATGCCACCACACCAGCGCCTGCCGGCCGAGCGTCAACGACGCCACCAGGACGATGCTGATGGCAATCAGGTCGGTCGTGCGGCTCGTGATCCGCCGGGCCAATTCGCCCAGGCCAAACGGCGGTTTCCGGGCGCGGCATTCTGTGAGCTGCACTTTCTCGGAATCAACTTGCAACGTCGTCTCCCACTCTCATCCCAAAGTCCCGATGAACTGCGTGAGAAGTTGGATCAACTGCTGAAGCTGCTGTATCCTAGCCTGATTGGCCGTCGGCTGTTGCTGCAGCATTTGAACCTCTTGCCTATACATGCTGATGAAGGCCTGCGCCAGCACTTCGGGAACTCCCGCGCGTCCCCCT
>DATGKC010000585.1:0-3032 GCA_035294845.1 Planctomycetaceae bacterium
TATGCCGTAAAATCGCCCGCGGAACTTGACAATGTTCCACTCCCGATACGAATCGAGAAATTGCGGATGGTCTTCTTCGGCAAGATGCAGCAGCTCACTGAGCCGGCTGTCGTCGATCGATCGGGCCAACTTGTCGCACAGGTCGTCGAGCCCGGCAGAATCGACCGCATCGACCGGGGCGGCCGATGCGCGAGGGCCCGACTCGCTCGTTTCCAGCGCACCCAGCGTATCATTCCATTCGGCCGGCGGAGCGGTGCCGAATTCATGCCCCAGAAAATCGGCCAATTGCCGTGTTCGACCGGCATAGATCCGGCGCAAACTGCGCTGCAGCTCGGGAGTCAATCGCCAGCTCAATCCGGCGTTCACGCGCTCCCGCACACGGGCTTCTTCGACTCTCGCGAGCCGTTCGACGCCGAGAAAATCGAAGATGCGATCGAGCAGCTCGTGCGGGGCCTGCTGAATCTGCTCGTAGAACCCGATGAAAAACCGGCTGCGGTCGAACACGCCCAGCCAGCGCTGCAGTTGGCCCAGGTAATCGCCGAACAGCACCGACAGCGGATGAGAAAAGTTCTGCTGCCACATCGAATCGGTGACTTGTTCGATTGTGCAGTCGTTCGATGAAAAAGTCGTGTCCCGCAGGCGGTAGTCCCAGCGCGCGTGCGACCAGGCGCGATCGACCGGGTCGCGCATCAGAAAAATCAATTTGAGATCGGGACGCAGCGCGTGGATCAGGCGAATGGTGGAGCGCGGCAGAAGTGAGTAATTGGGAGTCACGTCTCCCTTAAGCCGCCCGGCGCCCTCACGAAACATCGACAGGTACCAGAGAAAATCCTTCACCTGCTGGAAGAAGTTGAAATACTTGACCTCTTTGACGGCCGACACGTAAATCCCCGGATGCCGGCCCAACTGCTTGGCCAGCCACGTCGTCCCCGTTTTGGGAGGCGCGATCAACAGAAAATCGGGGAAATCTTCGAGTTCCGCGGGGCTCACGAAGCCCAGAAAGTCGAGAGCTTGCGGCAATTCGCAATGAAGGGATTGGTTGGAATTCATGGTTTCGAACGTTTCGATGGCAGGCACCAGCTTGAATCTATTGTTTCTGCCTCACGGCTCGCGCAACTCGCCGGGCGAAATGCACGAGAGCAGCAGGCCGCCACGAGCGCCGCTCGGATGGCGCGCCATTCACCGCGTCGCGAATCTGGTCCTTGATCTCATTGATCGAACGGCCGCGAAAGTAGGGGCAGTCGCTTTCCGACGCGGCTCGCGACGGTTCGAACGCGCCGTGCGCTTGCGGCAGGCCGAAGAATTTCCCGTCAAAATAGATGATGTTGTGGCCTTTGAATCCTTCCCGCGCAAGTTGAGGCGATCGGCCGGAACGATCAATCCTCCGATTGAAACCCAGGCCCAGCGCTTGTCTGCGAGCACGGGCCCAAACTCGCCATTGCTTCGCCCGCAACACGAATGGCTCGCCGAATGCTTTGGCGAGCGCCAGCCTGAGCCGGTTTTTGCCCGCGCGCATCAACGTTTTGAGCGGGGACCGAACGGCCGATATGGCAAGGTCCGTCAGCAGAGCCGCGCGCATAAAGCCCTTCTGCCAGGGCCGGAATCCGCGCGGCCCCGTCAAGTTCGAATATTTGCGCTCGAATGCCGTTCCGATCTGACGGCGCGACATCCGCAGCGCATGAATCTCGGGGTTTTCACGGTTCGGCAGGATGCGGCCGGACGAAAAATGATCGACGGCCGTCAGGGCATGCAAGTCGACATGGGGATACGTGTTTTCCAGCAGCCGCCGAAATGACGGCGTGAATCCATTGTTGCCGACGGGATCGGGATGCGCAAAGTGCCAGAGCACTGTGGCTTCATCGTGCCAGATTTCGGGAATGCCCGCGTTGACCATCCGCCAGCCCAGGTCGTAAGGACCGCATAGATAACCTCGATACGAAGGACATTCGTCGAACCCACCGAAGCGCACCGCGTCGCTGTGCAGCACCGACATGCAAGCGCCGGCATTGGGGGTGATGTCCCACCACTGCCAGCGCTGGCGATCTTTCAGCTCGTCGGCCGAGTCCAGGCGCGCCGGGTACGTGAGGGACGTGCGCAGCTCGTGGTGCATGAGCACCAGCGAGCGCGACCGGCCGGTCGCCGTGTCGCGAAACGAGCCGAGTACCGATTCCATGAAGTCCCGCGGAAAAACGGCGTCGCTATCGCAAATGGTGACGATTTCTCCCCGCGCCAGAAGGAGCCCCACGTTGTAGCCTAGGTGTTTGTGATAGATGCCCTTCTGATCGAGCGTCACCACGACATCGGCCTGCTCGAGCGCCTGAGGAAGCACTCGGTCGTAAAGTTCGATCCAGATCAGCTCATACTCGTGCCGCGGCACATTTTGTTCATTCAGCCATCGCAATGCGTGAAAGCTCTCGCGGCACGACCAGTCGAGCAGCACCAGGGAGATCTTGGGAGAGCCGCCTGGTGCTGGCCGTTTGTGAATGCGGTAACCGCTCGAAGCGCCTGTCCGCCGGCCGATTGCGCCCAATCGCGCGGCAAAGTCGTAATTCAAGACCTTCACTGGTTATTCTCCCGTCCAGGCGCGATCCAAAGCCCGTTTCAAGCCCACGTTCCATCGCGCGAGGCTGAAATTCGATTCCACTTCGTGGCGGGCGCCTTGTCCGAGTTCTTGCCTGAGTCTCGGCTCGTCGGCAAGCTGTGACAAAGCGTCGACCAGAAACTGCGTCAACTGCACATCGCATTGGCGCATCGGGGCATAATGTTCTCGCAGCATTCCATTTGTTTCATCGTTCCAGGCGACTTTGCCGTATCGTCCCCGGACGATCAGCCCCGTCTTGCCGTGCTCGACGTATTCGGTCATGCCCCAGCCGTCGGAGACCACCGGCACCATTCCATAAGCCATAGCCTGCAACACCGACATGATGTGAATGCGCGCCGACGGCAGGAGAAAAATGTGGCTGGATCGCAGCAGCTCGTCAAGTTGCTCGTCGGGCAGGAATGCGTCAAGAACAACGACCGAGCAGTCTTCG
>DATGKC010000586.1:0-8436 GCA_035294845.1 Planctomycetaceae bacterium
GCCACGTCGGCCCGGATTCCGGTCAGCATCTCGTTGATGCGCATTTCGATCGGCTTCGAGAAGCGAATGTCCTGCCCCTTGAACTGATCCAACTCGCGCGCGATAAGCCCGATGAGCTCAGACTGCGCACGCGCGCGCTTCCATTCCTCCCTGGGCCTCAAGGAGATGAACAGGTCGGTCGACTCGGCCGTCCCCGTGTCGGTATTCACTTCCGGCTTGCCGCACCGGCTCCAGACCCGCTCGATTTCATCGGGAAAGGCGGCCAGCAGCGCGCGTTCCATCTGAGTATTGCTTTCGGCCGATTGCTCGAGGCTGGTGCCGGGGACGCGCCGCACGTCGACCACGATGGCCCCCTCGGCAAGCTGCGGGACAAACTCGGCCCCCAAGCCCATGGCGACCATTGCAGCGGCAAAAAGAGCGGCCGCGGCCATGCCGAGAATCGCTCCAGGCAAGCGCAGCCCCGCTCTCAAAAGTGGCGCGTAAAGGCGTCGTGCCAGGCGCACCAAAAAAACCTCTTCTTCGTCGATGACCCGGGGAAGGATGAAGCTGGCGGCGACGGGGGTAAGGGTGAGAGACAAAAGCAGCGAACCCATGAGGACGAACACCACAGTGATCGCCATCGGGCGAAACATTTTGCCTTCAACTCCCTGGAGCGAAAGAATGGGAATATAGACGATCATGATGATGAGCTGGCCGAAGACCGCCGGTTTGCGGACCTCGATCGCCGCATCGCGGATGATCTTTATCCGGCCGGGGCCGTGGGCGGCGCCGTCGCGAGCCAGCCGGCTCACGATTCGCTCCAGCACCACGACCGAGCTGTCGACGACGATGCCGAAGTCGATGGCTCCCAGGGAAAGGAGCGTCCCCGCCACTTCGGCCTGGTACATGCCGCAGAAAGCGAAGAGCATCGAGACGGGGATCGAGGCGGCGCAGATGAGCCCCGCGCGCAGGTTTCCCAGAAACAAAAACAAGATCGCCACCACGAGGAAGCCCCCCTCGCAGAGGTTGTTGCGCACCGTCGAGATCACCTGATCGACCAGTTTCGTGCGGTCGTAGAGCAGCACGACCTTGAGACGCTCGGGCAGCAAGGGAAGCAGCTCCTCCAGCGCGGTTCGAAAGCGGTGTGTCACGCCGTAGCTGTTCTCTCCGATCCGCATGAACCCCAGCCCCAGCACGACTTCTCCGCGACCTTCGGCCGTCACGAGCCCCTTGCGAATCTCGTGTCCGATGACGACCTCGGCGACGTCGGAAAGAAAAATGGGAACGCCGTCCTTGGCCGCAATCATGATGTCTTCGATCTGCGGGATGTCGCGGGTGCGCCCGATCCCTTGGACGACCAGCATGTCGCCGCCGCGCACGATGTAGCCCCCGCCGACGTTGAGGTTGTTCGTGCGGACGGCCTGCATCAACTGCTGCGGCGTCAGGTCGTGTTCGAAAAGTTTGACCGGATCGACGCGGATCTGGTACTGCTTGGCAAGCCCTCCCCAGGTGTTGATTTCGGCGGCGCCTGGGATGATCCGCAGCGCGGGCTTGATCTCCCAATCCTGAATTCGCCGCAGGTCCATCAGATCGTGCCCCGTTTCCGACTCCGGGACGAGCATGTAATGGAAGACTTCGCCCAATCCCGTGGCCACAGGGCCCAGCTCGGGGCGGGGGATGCCGGGTGGCATCGGCAGCGTCGAGAGGCGCTCGTTGATGATCTGCCGGACAAGATAGACGTCTGTTCCGTCATCGAACGTGACGACGACCTGCGAGACGCCGAACTGCGAGATCGATCTGACGTGCTTGAGCCCGGGCATGCCTCCCATGAGGGCCTCGATCGGAAAAGTCACCAGCCGCTCGACCTCGGTGGCGACCAGCGCCGGCGCATCGGTGTTGATTTGAACTTGAACCGGAGTGGTATCGGGAAAGGCGTCGAAATTCAGGTTGCCAAGCGACCAGAATCCCGCGATCACGATGAGCAGGGCGCCGGCCAGGATGAAAATGCGATTCCCCAGCGACCAGGTAATGAGTTTTTCCAGCATCTCACTTAAACAACGCGCGGGGTTGGCTCTCTAGTCCTCGTTTGCCTGCTCACGGCCCATCTCGGCCTTGAGAATGTAACTCCCGGAAACGGCCACCCGCTCGCCGGGACCCAGACCCTCGACGATTTCGGCCAGGCCGTCGCGGCGGACGCCCACGGCGACGAGCCGTGGCTGGAAGCTGCGCCCATCGGCCAAGGGCACGAAGACCACGAACCGCCCGCCGTCGGTCTGCACGGCCCCATTGGGGACGACGACCGCCGTCCCTTCGTCGCGAACGCGGATGCGGGCCGTGCCGAAGGAGTGCGCCCGCAAAAGGCGCTGGCCTTCGTGGCGGGGATCGCGCGTCTCGATCGGCGGATTGTCGACCTCAGCCCGCACTCCGACCGTGCGCGTTTTCTCGTCGACTTCGGTGGCGATCCACGACAGCCGAGAGTGCACTTCGCCGAAAAGCCCCTTCGATGCGAACCACACCTCCTGCCCCAGCGCCAAACGGTGCGCGTCGGCTTTACGGACGCTCAGAGTCAGCCACATGCGGCTTACGTCGGCGATCACGAACTGAGGATGCCCGATTTGCACGACTTCGCCAGTAACGATTTCGCGGCGAATCACCACGCCGTCGAACGGGGCGGTCAGTGAAATCAGATTGGCCGTCACGACCTCGACCCCAAAGTTGTCGACGATCGAGTCGGGCAATCCCAGGAACTGGATTCTCTTCGCGCGCTCTTCGATCGAAAGCTCGTCTTCCCAATCTCCCGGCAAGGGCAGGCCGAGGTTGATCAGCGTTTGCTCGGCATTGAACAACCGGACGCGGGCCAGCTTCGCTTCTGCTTCGGCTGTGCTGACGGAGGCGCCGGGGACCGCGCTTCGCGCCTTTTGCAGCCGCTGAGACATCTCGTGTTTGAGCTGGAAATTCACGGTCGCTTCGAGCAGATCGGCCTTGGACTTGCCAACCTCGCTCGAATCGAGAATTGCCAGGACTTCACCCATGTGCACCGGGTCTCCCACGCTTTTGTCGACGCGCCAGGCGATGCCCTCGGTGCGTGACGAGAGCTGGGCCAGTCGCGTCTCATCGTAATTGACTTCGCCGTTCGCGATTATGAATTCGTCGAGGCCGCCCACCTGGGCGGATTCGATTCGAATTCCAGCCCTGTAAACGGCGTCGTGCGATACGAATCGGACAATCGGGAGCGCCAAGCGGGCCTCCGCGGCATCCGATTGGCGGCCGCCGGCCATGCCGCCCGATGGACTGCCGGCCGCCAGGCCGCCGGCAAGTTGCCCTTCGCGCGCCCCGCTGCCGTTGCGGGCGTCGATCGTTTCCGCGCCCCAAGGAGCGCGCAATTCGGAGAAGCGCGGCATCTTCCAATGGTGCCGATGGCCCCAATAACCCAGCCCCGCCAGCAATGCGAAAATCATCGCATTCGGCAACCGACGGATGATTGAAACCAGGACGATTCGTCGAACAAGCATAAGTCGAAGCGACAACGCACCGGTGATCAGTCGGGATCAAAAATTCCCGGCAAGACCATGAGCCGGGCGCGTTTGTGGAAGGAATGAGGATCCTTGCCGTAGTGCAACCTCTGTGCCGCGACATCGGCCGCTTGACCGTGATCCGCCGTAACCTCGTGCGGCGCAGGGCGCCTCTGGCACTCCAATTCGACCCGGGGCCGGCCGCCATTGTTCGAAGTTTGCCGTGCGGGTCTGGAAGACCTTTCCGCAACGGAAAAGAATTTGCCTTCGCGTGACAGTCAGCTCGCACGAGCGATTGCGTCTCGAGGAGTCGCCTCCCGATGGCAGGTCGCCAGTTGCACCGTGAAGACGGCGCCTCCCTCACGGCGATTTGCGGCGAAAATCGCACCGCCGTGCTCGCCTACGATCCGCCGGCTGACGGGCAGGCCCAAACCGGTCCCGTGCTCTTTGGTGGTCACGAACGGCTCGAAAATGCGCGTCAGCCGGTCGTCCGGAATACCGGTGCCGCGATCGGCGACGATGACCTGGCATACCTGCGGGTGAGTTCCTAAAAGGCCCAGGCTGACCTCAAGTGTCCCGCCATGACTCATCGACTCGATCCCGTTGATCAAGAGGTTGACAAAAACCTGATGAAGCTGCTCGGGATCGCCGTCGACGCAGAGCGGCTCGTCGGGGAGCTGGGAAACGATGCGAATTCCATCATGGGCGGCACGGCCTTCGACCAGATTAATGGCCCTTCGGATCGTCGCGCGCAGATCATGCTCGACGCGGTTGAGGGGCGGGGGCCGGGCGAAGTCGAGCAAGGCCTGGATGGTCTCTTCCATGCGCGAAATCTCATGCAGCACGACCTGCGACTGCTTCTCGCGCAATTGCATTCCGCCCTTCTCGCGCGGCGCCGCCTGCATGAGCAGCTTGACCGAAGTCAGCGGGTTGCGCAATTCGTGGGCGACTCCGGCGGCCAGTTCGCCGACGACCGCCAGGCGTTCCGAAAGCATCGCTTCTTGGCGCGCCTTCTGCAGCTCAGAGAGCACCTCGCGGATCCGCGCCGAAACCGCCTGCACCTGATCGTCCAGCTCCCAGAGCTCGCCGGCATTCGCGGTTCGCGAGATTTCGACGCGCCCCACCTCGTGGTCCAGCTCTCCCGAGGCGTCTTTGAGCCTGACACTGATCTGTGAAATCGAACGGTGCAATTTGCGCGCGATGCGCAGCCCGAGATAAATTCCCAGGCAGGGCCCCAGAATCAGCCAGATCAGGCGCACGGCGTTGAATTTGGATTCCAGTTTCGCACGAGAGGCCATCGAGTCGTTCATTAGCCGCTCGTTCCATTCCAACAGCTCCGTGCAGCGCCCCGAGATGCCATGCGCCAGCTTCATCGACTCGCCCGCCAGCCGGGCCGACGCTTGCTCATCGAGCGGTCCTGGCTTTAGGCCGCGATGGATGACCTCGCGAAAGATCGCGAACCGCTCGCGGATGGCATCGACCATCGGACGTTCTTGCGCGCTCGTCACGGCACGCTCGGCATCCTCGAGGGCCTCACGAAATTGCATTTCGAGATCGTCGAACTCCCGCAGTCCCGGCCGGTGCTCGTCCTCGACGACGTCGACGAACGCAGCCTCCATCTTCCACAGCGCCTCCTGCATCCGCCCGGCAGCCAGGATCGATGCAACATTCTCAGTCAGAATCTGATTGTTCGACCGCGCCAGCCAATGGATGTAGTACGTGCTGGCGCCGCTGACGGCCATCCATAAAAGGCAAACCAGCAAAGTCGGTGCAACGACTCTCTTCCACATACCAACCTCATTTTTCCCGGCGGCCCGCCAAATCCTGGCCCGCCTGGTCTTCGCCCTGATTATCGTCAATCGTCTTCGCGCTCACCAGCGCCGCCCGCACATTCCAGGCGTGATCGTGAGGGAAGAACGGCGATCGGGCAAGGGGCCATTCGCAATAAATCTTCGGTCCGGTTGCCCGCGCAGAGCTCCACAGGCCACGTTCGACTCGAGGCGCCCGTCAGGCATAGATCCGTAGCACGCAGTCTCGCCGCAATTTCAGGCAGGGCGCACCGATATCCGCTCAATCGGGCGCCGATCTTCAGGCGGACCGCGGCGTGCTCCAGCGCTCGCATCCGGCACGTCAATTGCCGCGCCGTCCTCGCGCACAAAACCACTGCCAGAGGCACGTTCAGCCGCTCTGCCCACGACCGACCCCACCGCAGCAAGTCATCGAGCCGTCCGTCAGCCTGTGTCGCGACAACGGCACGATCAATCTGCGTGAAGGCCTTGCGGCAGACCGCGACGGGGCACGCCGCGCGCCCCAGCAGTGTCTTCAGGAGCTGGGTCGAATCTGAAGTGCGGCCGCCGCGAAGTCCTTCGTACACGGCCAGATCGGCGTGCCGCGTCAGTTCCAGCGCCCGTTGAAGTGAAAACCGCGCCCAGCGCTGGGCGCTGAAATTCAATCCGCGTTGGGCCGCAAGCCGACGATGCGGTTCGAGCGAATCCGCCAGCCCGACTGATTCCTGCGGCCAGCCGCAATCACCTGCCAGCGTCTCCCGGAGCCAGCCGTGCGGGGTTGGTGCCGCTCCAATCGACAACTGCGCCATTTGTCGAACCTCGTCGTCGGTTCGCGAATCGACGAACACGCAAGAAATGGAATCAGCCGAAAGGGGAACCGCCACATCGAGCAGCAGCCCCAGCGCCGAGACAGGCGCGCCGCATCCGTCGATAATGCCCAGAAGTCGTCCATGACCCATTGGAATGCTCCTTATATTCAGGTTGCAGTCATTGCAACTTTGAATTCGGTCAATTCCCCGACGCAATTCTAATGCCGGATTCCCGAAAGAATCGCGACTCTCGCGCAACCCGCCCCCCGCCCGGCGTTTAAGCCCGTACGACCGGACAGATTCCTGCGGATTCCCGGCTGAGGAGCGAAAAAACTTTTCCATCGAGGAAAAATCGCTTGACCTGAAATTGCGCCAGGGCGGCAGCGTCGAAGAGCGCTGCGCCGCCCGCGGAAGGCCGCACAGAATCGCTAAAGGCCGCTTGCAAAATGAATCACGGCACAGCGCCTCCGCAGTCGGCCATTGCGGCACGCAGTTTGCTTGGCATTGCAGTCACTCATGGGCATGCAATTTTGAGGTCAGTGGCAAACCCCGCGTCATGGAATGTCGATCGATCCCAGAGACACCGCAGATCCTGCTGGCGACCCCGGATCTTTTTCTGTTGGCCGAATATCGGGCGGCGCTTGCAGGAACGGCTTACACGTGGTCACCGCCGTGGACGGAATGGAATGCCTGAGTCGCATTAGACAGGCCATTCCCGGAGGCGAGTGAAATGGAACAGATCAACGTGTGGCTGCGGCGGAACAATTCGGAAGAATTTGTGCCGGGAGCGGTGGTTCAAATGACAGCCGAGTATTTTTTGCGGGCCAGATCGACGTGGGGCGAAGACTTCCAGCAGCGCCGTTCGCGTGACGCGGTCTGTGAAGACGAGCCGCTCTGGCGACGGATGGTCAGCGGTGACAGCGACGAGCCGGAAAGACGCTGGAAAGGCTGCGCCATCACTCATGCCGAAGAGATCGAGGGAATTCTGATCGTCGAGAATTCACTTCAGCCGAGTCGCAAGCCTCCCGGTGGGTTGCTCTTGTACGTCCGCTATCTGGCCCCAGCGCCGTGGAATCGACCGAGTAGGAGCGGCCGTCGTCGGTTCCGAAACATCGAACAACTTCTGACGGTGCAGGCGGTCCGCGAAAGCATTCGGATGGGCTCTCCTGGCCGTGTTGCTGTGCATGCGCCGGCCGAGATTCGGTTGCATCTGGAGAAGAGCGGCTTCGACATCCTTGAGGACGATTCTGCACCGCCGGGAACAACGTATTTCGAATTGCGACCGTCGCATGCGTTTCAGTTGATCTCCGACGCGGAAACCTGTCGTGATCGCGCGGGGCGCCGAGAGTGGCTTGAGGGAGCTGCGGCCGCGCGTTGGTCCTTGAGCAAAAGACGCTTATGACTTCCCTCCCACCTCGATGGTAAGTCGTAATCGACGCCTTCCCGAGTGAAGTCTGGTTTCCTGTCGTGCTTGCCGGCGGTGGGCTATTTTGCAAAGATCGACAAGCCAGACAGCTTTTTGCGATCGTCCTTGCGTCTGGCGGGGCCGATGGTTCACGTGATTTCGGCTCGCCAGGGCGGCAAGCGGCTGATTGCACACGGCCGGCGGAGACGAGCATTGAGCCGTCATTTTCGATTCATTGAATTGTCAATTCGGGTGGCGGCCTTCGCTGTCATTCTGCCGCTCGTGTGCCTGGCGGGAACAGATGCCGCTTTGGCTGCGGAGCGCGTCTCGCAGGATCTGCTGGCGCTCTACACATTCGAGCGGCCGACAGGCGATTTCATCCGCGACCGTTCGGGAACCGGCGAGCCACTGGATTTGAAAATTGAAAATCGGCAAGGAGTCACGTTTCGCGGAGGTCGCCTGCTGGTGACATCGTCGGCGCGGATTTCTTCGGCGGGACCGGCCCGAAAAATCGTCGCCGCCATGAAGCAGTCGAATGCGCTTTCGATCGAGGCCTGGGTCAAGCCGCAAGACGCGCGGCAGAGCGGGCCCGCCCGCATCGTCTCTCTCTCGGCCGATCCCGGTCAGCGCAATTTCACGCTGGGACAAGAGGCAGGACGCTACGACGTGCGGCTGCGGACGACGTCTACCGACACGAACGGGATTCCCTCGATGCCCAGTCCCGACGGCGCGGCGCGGGCCGAGTTGACGCATGTGGTCTACACGCGCGATCCGGCCGGGTCGGCGCGAATCTATCTCAATGGAAAAATGATCGCTACTCAGGCGCTCGCCGGGCAACTTGCCAATTGGAGCGATGACTACCGGCTATCGCTGGTGAATGAACTGACCGGCAACCGGCCTTGGTTGGGCGAATTGCACCTCATCGCCATTTATGGCCGGGCCCT
>DATGKC010000587.1:0-2887 GCA_035294845.1 Planctomycetaceae bacterium
CATCATCGCATTCCTGGTTTGGGCGCCTTGGCTTTGGGCTCTACAGTCCAAGGGGGGCTATGCTGCGGTGGCGGCGAACCATCGCGGATACATCGTGGGACTCGCTGATTGGCTTAGCTCTTTCAATCAGCAATCCGCGAAATTGAATTTGCTGGATGGCTGGTTGAGCATGCATGCGCTCCTGGCAGCCGTGCTTGTCTCTTTCATCCATCTCACCCTTTCGACCCAGCGTTCCACGTGGAACATCGTCTATGAGAATCGTGCTCTCTTCTTAGGCCTGCCGATCGCCATGGGACTGTCGCTGGTCGTGGCTCCGAGTGCCATTCTGGGACTGTTGGCCGCGCTCGGCGTTGCCTTGCTTTTGCTTCGCAGGCCGGCAGGCATGGATTCCAGAGAAACATCCCCACGGCGGCTTCTAGCCGGCTGGCTGGTGGCGGCATGGTTGGTTGGACTGTTCCTCACGACGCCGCTCTACGTCTCATACCCGAGGCTGATGCTGCCGTGGCTCGCTGCCTGTTGGCTGGGCGCCGGCCTGTTTCTGGATGTCGCCGTGCGGTCGGGTGAAAAGAGGACGAAAGAAGCCGCGGGCTACGAGGTGGCCGGATCAAGCGAAAGCGCGTTTGACTCGCGGTTCGCCTTAACGCCGGCGCTCAAGCAGTCGACTGTTGTGGGGATCGTTGTCGGCGCGCTCTTGATTACCTGCGTGGAGCGCTACAACGGGCGCATCAGCGTGCCGGGGTGGGAATCACGAGTGTCGCTTTCCGACGCCGTTTCCAAGTTGCTGATGCGCCGATTTAACATTAACAGCGAAGTCGGGCGCGACGTTAAGCGGTTCGAAACGCCCGACCTCAACTCATTCGTCATTTACACGTACGCGGAGCCTGCGGCATTCTTTCAATTGCGGCTCGCGAGAGTCCGCTGGGTGCGTCCCGTGAAAGACCTTCATTTCGCCTCGTTCCCGTCGCCGCGCTCTGCGATTCCTCGATTTTTGCTGCTGGGAGAGCGCAGCATTCAAGCGCCGGGATTTGCGGAATCTCTGGGCGCGCTGCGGTTGTCGAAGCCGAGTGCTCGGCACGACGCGTCGCGCGTGGCTCCCGAATTCGCCGAACAAGTGGACGCGAAAAGCCAGCGGCTCGTTTCCGTCGCTCAAATTGCATACCCGCCAGACGCACTGCTCTCTCTCGACGAATCGAATTTCGGCGATTCATCGAACGAACGAATGCTTGAATTCTACTACATCAATGACCGTTGACCGCCGATCCAATCGCGCCTTCCGGCAGGCAATCTTCTTGTCCCTAATCTTCCTATCAGTCGGCACTCCCGCCGCGCATTTCCACATTCCCCTCTTGGCTCGATTAGCGAAGCTGTTTAGAATCCGCCGCCGCCTTCGGGTCGTTCGCCGCGGCGGCACATCGCGTTTCACGTGGAACGCCCAAACTGCCAAACTTCGTCGAAGGAGCCCAGCATCATGGATGAACACAATCAACCGCAGCACGCGCCCGAACAGCTCGCCGAACAACTTGCGGATCAAACTCACGAGCGAGCGCATGAACACCAAGAAGGGGTTTCCGCTCCCCGACGCCGCCTAGGCCGCGGATTGAGCTCTCTGCTGGGCGGGCTGGCCGACAGCCCCTCGATCGTCGATGCCGGCCAGATCGCCGAGAACCCTCACGGAGAATTCACGCTGCTCGACGAAAGTACGATCGCGCGAAACCCGTTTCAGCCCCGCAAAGATTTCGACGAAGCGGCCCTGGCCGAGATGGTCGAGAGCATCGCGCAGCATGGCGTGCTGCAGCCTTTGCTTGTGCGAACGATCGACAGCGGCTACCAGCTCATCGCCGGCGAACGCCGTCTGCTGGCGGCCCGCAAGGCGGGCCTCGCGAAAATCCCCTGCCGAATCGTCGAGCTCGACGACAAGGGAGTCTGCGAAGTCGCCATCATCGAGAACGTGCAGCGAACCGATTTGAGCGATCTCGAAAAGGCGCAAGCGTTCCAGGAGTATCTCGACAAATTCGGCAGCACGATCGAAGAGCTGGCGGCCAAGCTGGGCAAAAACCGCTCAACAGTGAGCAACTGCCTGCGGCTATTGGAGCTTCCCGACGCCGTCAAGATCGCGCTCCAAAGCGGGAAGATTTCGGCCGGTCACGCCCGCGCCTTGTTGCCGCTCGAAGAGGAGGCCGACCAGGTCGCCATGTGCCGGCGGATCGAATCTGAGAAGCTAAGCGTGCGCCAGACCGAAGACGAAATCAGGCAGAAGCTGCAAGAAGCCGACACGATTCCATTCGATAGCAGCGACGCCAAAACGAAAGCGCCGGCCGCCAAGCCGAGCCATCACGTCCGCGACATAGAGCAGCAGCTTCGCGAGCTTTTGGGGACGAAGGTTGACATTCGCCTGAAAGGGAAAGAAAGTGGACGGCTCATCGTCCATTTTTCGTCGAACGGCGAATTCGAGCGAATCGTCGGGTTTCTCAGAAAAGCCTCGTAGACATGGCGCTCTCATCCGATGTCGTCGACGCGGCGCGGCGGCACCTGCGCCGGCGCGACCCGGTCATGCGGCGGCTGGTCGATTCGGTCGGCCCTTGCACGCTCAAGGTCCGCCGCGACAAGTTTCGCATGTTGGTGGGCTCGATCATCTCGCAGCAGATCTCCTGGAAGGCGGCAAAAAAAATCCGCGAGCGGCTGGAGCTGCTGGTCGCTCCCGCCGGCGTCACGCCGCACACCCTGGCCGCGCTGACTCTCGTCGAATTGCGGGCGGCCGGAATTTCGCCGCAAAAGGCGGGTTACCTGCACGACCTGGCGGCCAAGGTCGACGCGGGAGCGGTGCGACTGGGCCGCGTGGGCCGAATGGCGGACGAGGCCGTGATCGCCGAGCTGGTGCAGGTCAAGG
>DATGKC010000588.1:0-2511 GCA_035294845.1 Planctomycetaceae bacterium
CCGTGGCCCGGCGAGAAACCGGTCATGAGATCGTTCGTCTGAAGCGTCGTCATCTGCCGCACTGCGTCGTCCGAGAGCACGCGCTGGTCGTTCAATTCGCCGCCGTAAAGTGCCATTTGGTAGAACCGGGAGATGTCGGCAGCCGTCGAAAACAGTCCTCCCGAGGGATTCGGACTGTTTTCGGGTGAGAAATTGAGCAGCCAATGCGTTCCGGGCTCGATATCTTTTTTGTCGGCGGTCGGCTGGTACAACATCGCCAGCCGCTTCTCTTGGTCGCTCGTCGGGTGGAATGACGTCTCTTTCATATCCAGCGGGGTGAAAATGCGCTCGGCGAGAAACTGATCGAGCGGTTTTCCCGAGACGACTTCGACCACGCGGCCGGCGACGCTCAGGCCCGGCCCATATTGCCATTTCGAGCCGGGCTCGAAGGCGAGCTTCGATTTGGCCAGCATTTCGGCCGTTTCCGCCAACGTCCCCACGTTGCGTTGATCGCTCACCAGGCCATTCGTGTGCCTTAAGCAGTCGCGGATCGTGATTTCGCGGGCCGGCTTATTTCCGTCGGCCAGCGTCGTTTGCTGAAACGACGGAATGTATTTCGACACCGAGTCGTCGAGCTTCAGCTTTCCGTCATCCTGCAAGATCATCACGGCGGCCGCTGTGATGGGCTTGGTCATCGAAGCAATGGCAAACAGCGAGTCATTGGCCATGTCGCGACCGGAAGCGATGTCGGCTTTTCCCGTGCCCTCCAGATAAACAATGCGCCCGCGGCGGGCGACGAGCGTCACGGCACCGGAAATCTGCTTGGCCTTGATGAACTCGCGCATTCGGTCGCCAATTTTCGTCAGCGCCTTTTCGTCCATCCCCGATTCAGCCGCTTTGCCATTCACAATGAGGCCGGCGTCGCGGTTTGTGGCCGTCACGAGCCGATCTTGGGGACTCTCGGTGAGAATCAATCCCCGCCATTGAACCTCCTGCGGCACGTTGTTCTGGTGCAACTGCAAGCCGATCGGTCCGCTTTCGCAGAGCTCAGGCTGCGGATCGCTCCAATCGGCCACGAGTTGGCCGTTGACGACGTGCCTGATGCGGTGGCCGATCGCCAGGATCTCCATGCGGTTCCAATCGTGCGGTTTGCCGGCCCGCCGCGCGATTTGCAGCGTGTCGCCAAAAATGCCGTTGCGCCGATACAGGTCCCAAAATCCATAGCCGGACGGGTACATTACGAGATGCCCCTGATAAGTGAACGGGCCCTCTTCTTTCTCGATCGTCTTGCCCCACAGCGAAGTTCCCGAGTGCATTTCGCTCGTGACCAGTTGGCTCTCGAAAATCAGCCGAAAGTTGCGATACTTTTGCTTCGTCAGCAGGTACGTGCTGGCCTTGGGGGCGTTGTCTTTATTGCTCTTGCCGACGATCACCCCTTTTTCGACCGAAAAATATTTGTCGATGTGCCCCTCCCAGCCGGCCAGGTCTTTGCCGTTGAACAGCCGCACGGCCTTTTCACCGGCAGGCAGTTTTGCCACCTGTTCTTCGCTCCAGTCGGCGGCGAGCGCCAAACGCGAGGCAAGCGAAAAGGCGACGACGACCAACCAAAAAGAGCGCACGAGCATGGCATCTCTCCCGGAAAGCGAGCAGAGCAGGAACTGATTTCGCCGCATGATATCAAATCGCGCGGCGCGTGTTGAGTGATCGAACGGCCCGATCCAGTCCGAATAATCGTCACACTTTCCGCATTCCCGGCGCCCAGGCGAGGAAAGAATCGCGCAGTCGCTCTCCAGCGATTGCAACAGGGACTATTCCACCGCTACTATCTGAGGAACAACATTTTCACGGGGAGCGGAATTCCATGAATGCGATCACTCTGCCGATGATCGAGCACGTCATCGAGCTGGCGTCGGCCGAAGACGAAAAGAAGCTCGAGAAGTACATCAGCGGGATGTCCAAAGACCAGCAGGCCGAGCTTCAGGCGCTCATGTGGTACGGCCGCGATGAGGGCGGTGAAGACTCCATTCCGTTTGCCGAATATCTGGAATTCTCGAAGGCGAACCTCGATACCGTCGCCAGTTACATGGGCGAGAAGGTGGTTTCGCTCCCCGATCACCTGCGTGAAGGCCTGCGCTTGCTCGCCGAGCGGAATGAAGAATAGCGTCGCCGGGCCTCTTGAATGGGGAATTCGAGAAAGTCGATGCCCACGACGGCATGACCCCTGGCATTCACGAGCAGGGCGTGTTCACCGGTTCCGCAGCCGGCATCGAACACGTCGCCGCGCACCAGGTCGGCAGCATCCACAAACATCCTCTGCGGCCTGCCGATGTCCCAGGGGGCTTTGCCCGCGTACATCGACCGAAATTCTTCCTTGGTGGGGATATTGCTCATCGGGGGCGCCGCGAGTCGCTCATTTGACCTTCGTAAAAGTAAATCCCTCCTTTTTCCGGGCGGCCAGCCACTTGTCGAAATCGGCGACTTCCTCGGGCATGATCACGCGAGGACCCGCGTATTGCATCCTCTGGGCGTCGC
>DATGKC010000589.1:0-2591 GCA_035294845.1 Planctomycetaceae bacterium
GACGGCACTCGCACGGAAATCCTTCGAGGCTTGTCGGTTGACGATTTGGTCGTGCAGCGTCCAAACAGTGATTTGACCGACGGCGCAAGCGTCACTGCCAACGAGCATCGCGAGGCTCTGGCCGAGAATGCGGGCCGCTAACCCCGGTCCTAGTCGGTGTCGTGGCGGCGCAAGACAAGCACCGGGCAGGTGGCATAGCGAATCACCCGTTCGGCCACCGAGCCGAGCAAGAGCCGCTTCACACCGTGATAGCCGTGCGAGGGGATGACAATCAACTCGGCATTGCATCCGCGCGCGTAATCGGTGATTTCGAATCCCGGGTCTCCCAGGCGAATGGCCTGCGTCACGTTGGCGAAGCCATGCTTCGAGAGGAATTCGGCGAGATAAGCGCGTGCCGCCGCATCCCACGTCTCGTCCTGGCGAGGCGACGCCCATTCGTCGAGCAAGTCGCGATCTTTGGACGCCATTAACACGTGAATCACGTGCACGTCGGCCGGTTTTGCAACCAGTTCGAGCGCCGTTCCAATCGAGTCCTGCGCCGATTCCGAGAAATCAGTCGGCACGACAATGCAGCTCTTGGGCGCCCAAGCCATAGTTTCCTCGAACGACGCATTAGAGCGGGTAAACGACGGTTTAATTGTAGCGCGGTCGCGGGCCATGGACAATCGGGGAGCTGCCAATGCGATGAAGAGTCGGAATTGCGTCGAATGGCATTGGTTGTGCACAAGACATTAGGTTCTGCGCATGCACCGGAGTGCCACGGCATGTCGAAGACCTTGATGGCTCGATATGGGATATTTGTCTTCGCGGCGTTCATCGCCGCGGGAATCGCGCTGTGGTGGATCAACCACGGGCACGCCTGGAGCAATTCCTCCGAGGGCGCCCGCGTACACAGCCGCGCTGACCAATCGAATTCGGCGCCAACGCGCGTAGAAACCGTCAAGCCGACTCGCGGCGGCATTCCGCGCAAGAGCAGACAACCCGGGACGATTGAGGCCTTCAATTTCGCAGACCTGTTCGCGAAGGTTTCCGGTTATCTCAAAAAGCAACCGGTGGACATCGGCGATACTGTGAAAGCGGGCCAGGTGATCGCCGAGATCGACGCTCCCGAATTCGTGCAGCAGTTGGCGAATGCCAAGGCGGCGCTTGCCGAAGCGGAAAGCCAGGTCAAATTGGCGCAGGTGAAAGTCCAGACGGCGCAAGCTGAGGCCGAGGCGGCCGACGCCGCCGTCGAAGAGGCCGAGTCCGACGTTCTGAAAGAGACGGCAAATCTCAAATTTCGGGAGCAACAATACGAGCGAATCAAGCACCTGTTCGAGCTGAAATCGATCGAAGAGCGGCTGGTCGACGAAAAAGACGAACAGCGACACGCCGCGCGGGCCGCCGAGTCTTCGGCGCGTTCGGCCGTCGTAAATGCAAAAGCCCAGGCCGGCGCCGCCAGAGCCCGCGTCGACCAGGCCCGGGCCGAAGTCGATGCCGCGAAGTCAAAGGCCGACGTGGCGGCCGCCGCAGTGGGCAAAGCCCAGGTGTTTGTCGACTATACGCGCATCGTTTCGCCGTACGATGGAGTGGTGACTCGGCGGAGCTTTCACGTGGGCGATTTCGTCCGCGCGGCCGAAGACGGGGGAATCCGCCCCATGTTCAGCGTCGCGAAAATCGACGTCATGCGGGTCGTTGTGCAGGTTCCCGAGCGGGATGCCGCCGCGACGAATGCAGGCGATGCGGCCGTCGTCGAGCTGGATGCGATTCCAGACAGAAAGTTCGAGGCCAAGGTGGCGCGAATCGCCAATTCCGAAGATCGCGCCAGCCGCACCATGCGGACGGAAATCGACCTGAAAAACGACGAGAACGAGTTGCGAGACGGAATGTTCGGCCGCGTGACGATCAGCCTCAAGAAATCGACGCGCGGCCTGACCCTTCCCTCGTCCTGCGTGCTGGGAAACGACGAAGGGACGGAGTCCTGGGTATTCGTCGTGCGCGACGGAAAGGCGCTGCGGAAATCGGTGGAAACCGGATTCGACAACGGCGTGCGGGTCGAAATTCGTTCGGGAATCTCGGCCGAAGAAAGCGTGATCGAAAGGCCCGGCGCGGACCTGGCTGACGGAACGCCGGTCGAAGTCGAACAGCCGCATCGCGCCCGACATGAAAACCAAGAGAGTTGATTAGCCATGAACGGGTTGATTCGATCCAGCTTGAACAATCCTCGCGCCGTGACGGTCTCGGTGCTGGCAATTCTGTTCGTGGGATATTTCAGCGTCACGACGATTCCGATTGACATTCTGCCCGTTTTCAAGGCCCCAGCGGTTCAGGTGCTCACGTTCTACGGGGGCATGCCGGCCAGCAGCATCGAGAAAGACATTACCAATCGAATGGAGCGTTGGACCGGTCAGGCAGCCGGAACGAAGAGGCAGGAATCGCGGTCGATCGTGGGTGCCAGCATCATCCGCAACTATTACCGCGAAGACATCGACCCCAACGGCGCGCTCACGCAGGTCAATTCGCTGGCTTCCGCCGCCATTCCGAACCTGCCCCCCGGCACCCTCCCCCCGGTGATCCTCCCCTTTGACCCGACCAGCACCGTCCCGGTATGC
>DATGKC010000590.1:0-3835 GCA_035294845.1 Planctomycetaceae bacterium
ACCAAGAAAGCAACCCAAAAACATGCACACATGACAACCTGGCAGACGCGACTGCCGCAGGCAGGCCGCTCTCCCTCCGTGCGCCGATCAGTCGCCAAATGCCTGCCCTTTACCCGATCGGCTTCGCTTGTTTAAGGACTAATACCGGGGCCAGTAAAAACACAGTCCTCGTGGAAATTGTCGTACGCGCCCAATTCGAGAATTCCGTCGCGCTCAATTTGGACGTGAACGATGGCGCGCTTTAGCCCCGCAGCCATCACCTGCTTGAAGATCGGCGAAACCGACGTGGGCATCAATTCCGCAATAACGAAATCCTCGCGCGGGTACAGCGTGTTGCGCCTGAGGAGACCGCTTTCATCACGGCTTAGAACAAGCTCATCCGGCAACCGGCACCGGGACAGATCACCTTCGAGTGAGAGCCGAGCATTGCCAGCCAATTCCACCATTAGCCGGTGCAGAAACGCCGCCTTCTTGCGGACGTTCACGTAATGCGATGCGACAGGCATGCAGCAAGCTCGAGGAATTGGGCAACAGCTGCCTCCTGGTCAATATCCATGAGTCCTCGCTCCATTGCTAGTTTTCCCGAGAATCGTACGCGCGCATCATCCGGCGCGCACCTCAGCGGCTTCTGGCACTCTCGCCTCAGCCAAATAATTCGCCCAGCGGCCTGCCATCCACCAAGCGGTGCGGGCGGCCGAATTGGTCGTGCATTTCGGATTCCGGCGACATTCCCAGCGCGTCATACACGGTGGCAATCAGGTCTTCGGGCGATACGGGATTTGTTTTCGGGTAGGCCGCGTCGCGGTCACTCGAACCATACACAGTTCCTCCCCGGATTCCGCCGCCGGCGAAGACTGCGGTCTGGCAGGCGCCCCAGTGGTCGCGCCCTTGGGCCGTGTTGAGCTTGGGCGTGCGGCCGAACTCGCCCCACATCGCGACGAGCGTTTCGTCGATGAGACCGCTGGCCGACAGGTCGTCCATCAGGGCGCAGAAGCCCCGGTCGAGCGAGGGGAGGCAATAGTAGGCCTTGAGCATCTCGGTGCCTGTCAACCCCTCGAACGGGCCATGATTGTCCCAGACGTTGGCGACGTTGCCGCTTTTCTGAATGTACATCCAACTGATTGTGACGAGCCGCACTCCCGCTTCGACCAGTCGCCGCGCCAGCAGCATGCTTTCGCCGTATTCGTTTCGCCCGTACCGCTCGCGCGTCGCCGGGTCTTCCAGCTCGAGGTTGAACGCGCGCTTGGCCACCGGTGACGAGAGCATGCTGAAGGCCAGCTCGCGATAGCCGTCGAGGCTCATGCCCACCCGTTCGCTCTGCATCCGGCGGTTCGAGTCTTCAATGACATTCAATAGCCCGCGTCGAGCCAAGAGCCGCGTCTCCTGAATTTCCGCCGGGAGCGCGATCGAATGGGTGGGTTTTTCGTCGGTCTCTTCGGCCGCCTCGACTTCCATCGGGTCGTGACGCCCGCCGAGAAACCCCGCGTGCGTCCCCGAATAGGTCACGCCATCGTGGCCGATCGGCCGCGGGATCGTCACGGCCGCAGGCATCGGGCCCATCGGCGTCGTGTAGGAGACGACCGATCCGAGCGTTGGAAAATCATTTCGATTGCGCTTGTTTCGCGGAATTGCCAGTGTGTTGTTGATGCGGCCCGTGAGGGTGCGATAGACGCTCGGCTCGTGGTTGTTGCTCTCGTGCGTGACCGACCGCACCAGAGCGAGCTTGTCGGTGTGCCGCGCAAAGAGCGGCAAGTGTTCGCAGACGTCGATCCCTGGAACGACGGTTGAGATGGATTTGAATTGGCTGCGAATTCCCTCAGCGGCCGCGGGCTTCATGTCCCACATGTCCTGCTGCGGCGGCCCACCCCAGAGATAGACGAGAATGCATGACTTCGCCTTCCCGCGCCTGCCACTCGGCGAGATGATTGGCGAGCGCCTTGCAGCGCCGGGTTGATCGGCTATGACAGCTTCCGCCCGCAGCAATTGCGGCAACGTCACGGCTCCCAACCCGATTCGCCCCAGCCGAATCATTGCATCGCGTCGGTGCAGCATTGGCAAATCTCCTGCGAGAAGCGAACTAAGAAGATTGAGGATAACCTGCCGATCCGCGAATCGTCAATTCGGGAAATCGCGAGCCACTCGGCGCCGAACAGCAAGCTCCGAGGTTTCGTTTGCGGCAATCGGCCCGATCGGATATGTTCGTGCGAACGACCTTGGATGTATTCTCGTGGCCTGGGAGATCGCGCATGCAGATCGTCGACGGACGCCAACGTCGCTTTTGCGACGGATTGAACCGGCGCACTTTTCTGCAAGTCGGCGGCCTGGCGCTGGGGGGCGCGTGCCTCCCCGAGTTGCTCAAGGCTGAAGAGGCCTCGGGTGTGTCGGGCGGGCACAAGGGGATCATCATGATCTACATGCCCGGCGGTCCGCCGCACCAGGATCTGTACGATCTTAAACCCGAGGCTCCCGTCGAGGTCCGGGGAGAATTCGACCCGATCGCGACCAGCGTCCCGGGCATCGAGATTTGCGAGCTATTGCCGCAATTGGCCGCGCGCATGGACCGCCTGGCCGTGATCCGTTCGCTGGTCGGCTCCGACGGGGCCCACGCTTCGACGCTTTGTTCCACGGGATACTCGTTCGGCCGCGAGCCGCCGGGAGGCGCGCCGCTCTACGGTTCGGCCGTTTCGGCCCTGCTGGGTCCCACGGATCCGGCAGTTCCTGCGTGCGCCGACCTTTCGGAACGCATGCAACATCCTCCGTACAATATTACCGGCGCCGGTTTTCTGGGAAGCGTGCACGCCCCGTTCCGCCCGGACGGCCCGGTGCGCGAAAACCTGGCCCTGTCGGGCGAAATGTTCGCACGATTTGACGACCGGAAGTCGTTGTTATCGTCATTCGATCGCTTCCGACGCACCGTCGATGCGCAGCGCGGCGCGCGGGAGATTTCGGCGCCAGGCGACACGACCGAAGCGGCGCTCGACATTCTCACCTCCAGTCGGCTGGCCCGCGCGCTCGATCTCGATCGCGAAGACCCGCGCGTCCGCCAGAAATACGGGACCGACGATCCTCAGCCGCTCCCCTATTCGCATCTGGGCTACCGCGCCATCATGTCGCGATTTCTGATCGCTCGCCGGCTGATTGAGGCGGGCGTCCGCTGCGTTACCGTGTCGTTCGCCGATTTCGACTGGCACGGCTCCAACTTCAAATTCGCCCGCAAGGTCTTTCCGCTGTTCGACCAGGGGATTTCAGCCCTCGTGGACGACATTCACGATCGGGGCCTCGCCCGCGACGTGAGCGTCGTCGCCTGGGGCGAGTTCGGCCGCACGCCGCGAATCAATAAAGACGCCGGCCGCGATCACTGGCCGCAGGTGAGCTGTGCGCTGATGGCCGGAGGCGGCATGCGCACGGGGCAGGTCCTGGGCAGCACTAACCGCCTGGGCGAAACGGCCGTGCAGCGGCCGGTGCACTATCAGGAGGTACTGGCGACTCTGTATCGCAACCTGGGCCTCGACGTGGAACAGGCCACCGTCCGCGATCTGAACGGACGCCCGCGCTATCTGGTCGATGGCCGCCAGCCGATTCGCGAGCTGGCATAGATTCGCCCATGCCGAAATCACCGCTCGCCGCCGGGCTCCTGCTGCTGGCTGCCTTCTTATTTGCCAGCCATGCCGACGCCGAGCCGCTCAGCCGACGCGCGCCGGCCTGGCTCGACAAGACGCAGACGTACTGCATGGTCCCCGTGTTGCCCGAAATGGCGGCCAAACTGCACGTCAGCGTGAACGGCGTCTGGGCGGGAATCGGCGGAACGCATCCAGTCTTGACTCACCGCGAAATT
>DATGKC010000591.1:0-4680 GCA_035294845.1 Planctomycetaceae bacterium
TGTTCTGGCCGCGGCCGCAGGTCGACTCGGCGATCGTGCAGATTGTTCCCGCGCCAGAGCGCCGCGAGCAAATCGGCGATCGGGCGTTTTTTCACGACTTCATCCGGCGATTATTTCAACAGCGCCGTAAATTCTTGCGGAGCGTGCTGGGCTCGATGTATCGGAAGGAGCTCACCAGGTCGGAAATCGACAGTTTGCTCGAGCCCTTACAGCTCAAGGACAGCGGCCGTGCTGAAGAATTGGATGTAGCAAAGCTCGTCGAAATCGCCCGGGCGGTCGAATTACGGTTGAGGGAAAAGGTTTAGCGTGGCGGCTTGAAAGGATTTTTCCAATGGAAGATCGAATCGCATATCGGGGCATCACCTTCGACGACGTTCTGCTGGAGCCGGGGTACAGCGAAGCTCTTCCGGCAGAGGTCGACGTATCCACGCGCCTCACGCGCAACATTCCCTTGCACGTTCCCATTCTTTCCAGCCCGATGGACACCGTCACCGAGGGCGAAATGGCCATCGCCCTCGCGCAAGAGGGGGGGATCGGCATCATCCATAAAAATATGTCGATCCGTGAACAGGCACTGCAGGTGGACCGGGTCAAACGCAGCGAGCACGGGGTGATCGTCGATCCCGTGACATTGCCCCCCGATGCCACCGTCGGCCAGGCGTGCGAGATCATGGACTCGCGGAACATCGGCGGCGTGCCCATCACCGAACAGGGCATTTTGAAAGGCATTCTCACCCGCCGCGACCTGCGCTTCCTCGAATCGAAAGAGACGCGGATTTCCGAGGTTATGACTCGCGACAAGCTGGTCACTGCCCCCGAAAACACCGGTTTGGAAGAGGCCCAGCGGATCCTGCGCGAAAATAAGGTCGAGAAACTGCTCCTGGTTGACGAAAAATATCAATTGAAGGGATTAATCACGATCAAGGATATAGATAAGAATTTACGCTTCCCCCTGGCCTCGAAAGACGGCCGTGGCCGTCTGCGGGTCGGCGCTGCGGTGGGGGTCGGCGATTTCGAGCGCGTCCAGGGGTTGCTCGATAAGGGGGTCGATGTGCTCGTCGTGGACAGCGCCCACGGCCATTCCAAGAACGTGGTGGAAACTGTTAAGGAGATCAAGCGCAACTGGCCCATCGACGTGATTGCCGGCAATGTGGCCACGACCGATGGGGCTGCCGCCCTGCTGCGAGCGGGTGCCGACGCGATCAAGATCGGCATCGGCCCCGGCTCGATCTGCACCACGCGGATCATTTCCGGGGTGGGCGTGCCTCAATTGACGGCGGTGGCCAACGCGGCGAGGGCCGTCGTCGATTCCGATGTGCCGATCATTGCCGACGGAGGAATTCGTTACAGCGGGGACATCACGAAAGCCCTGGCGGCCGGAGCGCACGCCGTCATGCTGGGGGGACTCTTGGCCGGACTCGAAGAGAGCCCGGGCGAGATGATTTTGTACCAGGGACGCAGTTTCAAACAATATCGCGGCATGGGGTCGCTGGGCGCCATGGTGCACGGATCAAGCGAACGCTATCGCCAGACAGTGGCCGAAGAAGATCCAAAACGCCTTTCGAAACTCGTGCCCGAGGGGGTCGAAGGACGCGTTGCCTACAAGGGACAACTGCACAGTTTTCTGTATCAGTTGATCGGCGGGTTGCGGGCGGGAATGGGATATTGCGGCGTTCGATCGATTGCGGAGCTGCGCACGGAAGCGAGATTCATTCAGGTATCACCTGCATCGGTGAGGGAGAACCATCCCCATGACATCGCCATCACTCAGGAAGCGCCGAATTACACCGCCGAGCACGCACCGCTCGAGCTGCGGTAATGCAAAATCGCTGGCCCGTGCGGGGCTGGCCATCGTGGCCTTGGCGGCCCTGCCCGCCATCTCCCACGCCGAACCAGCCACAACGCGGCACGGCCCGGTGGTCGTGGCTTCGAAATCGAAAACGCGCGTCAGCCCCGAACCGGCCGCGCGAGAGGTCGCGCTCGCAGCCGACGGAACTCCGCTGGCCGGCTCGATTCCCGCGGATCGGCCCGACGAAGCCGCCGTTCGCAGGGCCGATGCGGGGCTTCGCCAAGACAAGACGGCGGCCCGAAGGCGCACGCCCAAGAAAACAGCGTCTCGCGCCAAAGTCGTTCAGGCCGGCTTCCAGGTCGAGCCCACGCCTGAACCGTCTCAAGAACCGGGCGGCCTCGTTCGCCCCTTTCGAAAAATTTCTGAGATCTTGCCGTATGACACCTACGAGCCCGATCCGGAGACCGCCGAGCAGGATCGCTGTTTCAACCTATGCCCGCGCCCTAAAGGGGCGGAATGCCCAGATTGCAAAGATGCCGACGAATCGAGTGGCGATCCCAACGCGGTCGTTTGTCCCGATTGCCCGTGGGAACAAGACTTGCGCCGGATTGGACGCCGGCCCGGCGAGCCCGATATTGCGTTTATCCCGCGCAACTTCGCGCACATGCACTATTGCTGGGAGCCGACCAACCTCTATCACAATCCCATCTACTTCGAGGACATCTGCCTGGAGCGGTATGGCCACACGCGGCATTACTTGATTCAGCCTGTCTTCTCGGGGGCGCTCTTGGCGCTTCAGCTTGCCGGCCTGCCTTATCAGATGTCGATTTACCCGGTGTGCGACAAGCAATACAGCTTGGGTTACTACCGTCCGGGAGAATTCACGCCTTGCAAGTACTATCAAATTCCCTGGAACACGCGGGCCGCTTTGGTTGAAGCGGGCGTGATTACCGGTTCATACTTTCTGTTTGCTCCGGGCGTGGGGCCGTGAAATGCGCGCGTCTTAACGTAACGGGCTCTGAGAAGCGCCGGTTTTCTCGGGCGCCAGCGCGGCGATAGCCGCCGCGCCGGTCGCCGCCAGCACGCCGCCGTTGAGCCACCGCGAAAGGTAGTGCAGGCCGTCGAATTCCGGCGGCAAAGGGGCGCTGTCCATCATGCTGATCATCGCGCGATAGATCAGGCCGTAGTCCCAGGCCGCCAGCGACAGGGCCGTGGCAATGAGCGCCAGAAGAGCGCACTTGCGGCCCGTGCCGAGCAGTTCATTTTTGAATGCTGCGCACGCACAGACGAGTGCGGTCCCGAGCAGCGAGAATTCGCACCCGTAATACAGCGGAAACAAGACCTTTGGGTGGTTGAACTTGGCGTCGGGCTTGAAAAGCTCGGAATGCCGCAAATCCATGACAACCATGACGAAAAAAATCGCGATTCCCACCCATGCGGAGAGGCAGAATCGCAAAAAAGCCAGGCAGACTCGCCCCATCGAGAGAGTTCCTTATGTTACCAGCACCTGAAATCTTCGCCCGCCGCGCGAATTGTTTCCGTGAGTGAATTCGTGTTGCGTTAGCGGAATTCTCACGAATTCCGCTACATCGCAGCGCCATAGCTGAATTCGTGAGAATTCAGGCTTGTGACATCCGAATGATTTCGTTTGTCCAGCATACACCAGCACAGGAGGACTGGGCAGTCAAACGATGAGCATTGCATCGCCGTAACTGTAAAAGCGATATCGCTCGCGGATCGCCTCGCAATAGGCGCGCAGAATCAATTCTCTGCCCGCAAAGGTCATCGCCAGCACGAGCAGCGTCGAGCGCGGCAAGTGGAAATTGGTGACGAGACCGTCAATCGCTCGAAACTCATAAGGCGGGCGAATGAACAGGTCGGTGGACCCGCGCCAGGCCTCAATGTGGCCGCTGCGTGCGGCCGATTCGAGCGCGCGAGCGCTTGTCGTTCCCACGGCAATTCTCCGGCCGCCCTGCGCTTGAGCGCGCGCCAGCGCTTGGGCCGTTTCTTCCGGCACCGCGCACCATTCGCCATGCATGCGATGTCGCTCCAAATTCTCGGCGACGATCGGTCGGAAAGTGCCGACTCCGACGTGCAGCGTGACGAACGCCTGGCCGATGCCCCGTTCTGTGCATTGCGCCAAGAGTTCTGCGGTGAAGTGCAGGCCGGCCGTAGGGGCGGCGACCGAGCCGCGATGCCGCGCGTAGACGGTTTGATACCTCTCGAAATCGTCTGCCTCGGCCAGGTCACGGTGCATGTAGGGGGGGAGAGGGACCGTGCCAAATTCATCGAGAGCGGCCCATGGCTCGATCGAAATCGTCGGCCGCGCGCGCCACAGGCCGCCGTCTTCACGGGCCACGAGCTCCAGCACGAGCCGCCGGGCCGATTGGGGAGAATGAGCCGGGTGAATTTCAATTTGCTCGCCCGGCTGCAGCTTCCCGCGCGATTGGCAGAGCAGGCGCCATTCCCCCGCTTCGGCAAGCTCAAGAAACAGTCCCTCCCAACGGCCCCCCGTTTTCACCCGCAGGCCCAATAGTCTCGCCGGGACGACGCGCGTGTCGTTCAATACGAGGCAATCGGCCGGACGCAAGAGACGGGGCAATTCGCGAACGCCATGATGGCTGATGGCTTGCGTCGTTCGATCGACCACCATCAATCGGGCGTCGTCGCGCCGCTCGGCAGGGTGGCGGGCAATCAGATCGAAAGGAAGCTCGTAGTCATACGCCGCCAATTCGTCCGTCAATGCGGGTCATCTCAAAGTAAGATAAGAGACGGATTTCCGGTCTTTACCGGGCTGTCACTCCAAAGTATAAGCGCGCCCTTTGTCGAGACGAAAGGCCTGGCCGAATCCTGTGGCGAGCCCCTTGGAAACCGTCCGCATTGCATTTTGC
>DATGKC010000592.1:0-9972 GCA_035294845.1 Planctomycetaceae bacterium
AAGGCGACGGCGACGGACAAAAGTCAAAGAAAAAAGGTGGGGAAGGCGACAAGTCCGGTAGCGACTCGGATGCTGACGCAGATCAGAAACCGGCTGCGAGCTCGCCCGACGCCAAGAAAAAGCAGGCAACCGGAAACGAGACGGGAGAGGCCGAAGGCGACAAGGAAGGCGACCCGAACGCTCCCAAAGCCCAGAACGAAGTGAAGCGAAAGCCCGGCAGCGAGCCGGGAGCAAAAAGCAAGTCATCGAGCGATGACAAGCCGGAGGGCGCGAAGCGAGAGCGCAATCCCAAATCCGAAGAGGGAACCAGTTCGGGAACCGAAAATCCCGAGCACGCCGATCGTCCCGCTGACGACAAGAAACCAACCGACCAGCCCCCCGAACTTGACGATCCCGCTTCGAAGCCTGCCGAGCGCCGCAAAGACAGCGAGGGCGAAAAGCGTCCGGGCCAGCCCCCCGATGCAGGCAATCAAGACCTTCGCGGCCCCGGTCGCAAGGAAGGACAGAAGGCCGATCAGTCGGACACCGGCGAAGAGGGAAGCAGCACGGCGACCGATCAGGGAAAGAAAGGGGGCAATAAGCGAGGCGCGGGCGATAAGAGCGACGAACCCGGCAATACCGATCCCTCCGCCGAAAAAACCGGCCAGTCCGGCGACAAAAAGGGAAAAGGGTCGTCGACCAGACCGACCGACGACGAAGGCCAAAAGCAGCGGGGCGCCGGAGAAGAGTCTGGCGACGACACTTCGAAATCAGGCGAGAAGAGCAAGTCGAAAGGCAAGGAAGGGGCGAGCGAAGAGGGGAAAGGCGATCCTGGCCAAAAAGAGGGGAGCGAAGGAAAGTCTTCCGATAAATCAGGGAAAAAAGGAGGCAAGTCCGGCGCCAGCGGGAAGTCCGATTCGAAAGGTCCGCCGGGCAAATCCGAAGGCGAATCGTCTGCGCCCGGTGCTCCCGGGCAGTCGGGACAGCGTCGCAGCGGCGGAGGGATTTCCTCCCGGCCCGGAGAGGGAAATCAGCCGGGCGAAGGCCCCGGCGACGCTCCAGGCGATGAGGATGTAAAACCGCGAGATGCCGACCGCGAAGACGATCCCCCGACGCCTGAAGAAGAACAGGCCAAACTCGAATATGCACGCAAGGCGACCAACCTGGTTCTCAAGCGCCTCAAAGAAAAGCTGGAGCGCGGCGAGGCCGATCAGGAATTGCTCGATGAGCTGGGTTGGAAAGACAAGCGCGACATCGAGCGGTTCGTAAAGTTCCTCGAGCAAGGCCTCAACCAACCCGACGATGATAATTCGCCGGATGCGGTGGCCCGGCGCTTGCAATTCGAAGAAACGCTCAAGAGCCTGCGCCTGGAGAACGAATCAGGAAAACGCAGCGGAGGCGCCGGCTCGTCCCGCGAAATCAAGCAAATTGGAATCCGCAATAACCCCGTTCCTCCCGAGTACCGCAGAGCTTACGAGGCCTACACGAAGAGTCTGTCGAAATCAAACGGCAAAGCCGCCGGCAAAGCCAAGTCCGACGGCAAGACAAAGCCGTCCCAAGATAAATAGCGTCGCGGAATTCGCCAGAATTCCGAGCAATGCGCAGTAGCGGAATTCGTGAGAATTCCGAGCGTCATTCGCATTTTTTCTGAACTCCAGCGCGTTCAGCTCCGGTCGGACGGGGCGGCGCTCGTGAGCGACCAACACGCGGCGCATCGCGAAATCACTTCGGCCCAAAGGCCCACAGCGCATGATTCGTGCGCAGATAGAGCCGCCCGCTGGAAAACGCCGGCGACGAGACGATCGGTTCATCGAGGCTGCTCTGCCACACCTGCTCGAATTTGCGCCCGGCCTTGATCACCGTGACGGTGCCGTTGCGAGCCGCCAGATAAACGTTTCCCGCGGCGAACGTGGGCGAAGCCCGATTCCCGTCCGACGACGCCAAGCGCTGCTCGTACAGTTTCTGCCCCGTTTCGGCGTCCAGGCAGATCAGCACGCTGTTTTCACGAAAGAGATAGACGACGCCGTCGACAATTAAGGGCGACGGCACGTCGGGCGTGGGAGCGAAGCTCCACAACTTGTATTGAGTCTCGGTGATGTCTCCTGCGCCTCCGGGTCGAATCGCCACCAGTCGGCCCGCTTTCGCGCTGGGCGCTACGATCAGCCCCGGCACGGCGACCGGGGAAGAGACCAGCCGCAAGGTCGGGTCGTACTTGTCGGGCTGCAATCCGCCGCAGCGCCACAACTCGCGGCCGTCGTCGAGTCGATGGGCGATGACGTAGTCGGCCCCGTGCGTGAGTAGAAACTCCTGCTGGTCGTCGCGATACAAAATGGGCGAAGCATACGAATGCTCGCATTCCTTGATAGCTTGGCTGGGGCGCGGCTGCTTCCAAATCTCGTTTCCCGTTGCCTTGTCGAGGCAAACGACCTGCGCCTCGCGCGTTTCGGAATCACCATCGCCGTGGATCAACTGCAGAAACAGCCGATCGCGATCGAGCACCGGCGTCGACGTCATCCCGAACGCGATGTCGAGCTTTCCGTATCGGCTTTGCACGTCGAACTTCCAGACTTCTTTGCCGTCGAAATCATAACAACCCAGAATGCCCGTCCCGATGAAGGCCCAAACGTGTTTGCCGTCGGTCGAGGGCGAGGGAGAAGCCAGGTTCCCCTCGGTGGCTCGCACCGGGTGGTTGCCTTTGCCCATTTCCTTCTTCCACAGCACCTGACCTGCCGTGCTCACGCACATAAGGAGCAGCGCATCGTCGTCCTCGGCCGGCGAGGTCAGAAGGATGCGATTGTCCCACACGACCGGCGTCGAACCGGCGCGATTGGGAAGGGGCAATCGCCAGGCGACGTCGTCGGATTTGCCGATCTTCACCGGCGCTTGCGATTCGCGGCTGATTCCATCAAACCGGCTGCCGCGCCACTGCGGCCAATTTTCTGCAAGCGCCAAACTCGTGCTGACGAAGGCCGAAAGAAATAAACTACAAAACGCACCTCGACGCAGGGACGCCATTCGGATGTTTCCCGTGCTGTGAATGAAACTCGCTTCAAGTCAACGGACAAATTCAGTTTGGAGTTTCGCGTGCGGCGGCGTACCCGTCAAGCGGTCGCGAGGCGCCACAGCCCGCTCATTTGCGCCGCTGGCTTTACACGCGCGGGCCGCGTGCTAAGCTGGAAACCGCACGAATTGAAATTTCTCGCATCGCCACCAGGAGCCTACCCCATGCGCATGTTTCTCTGCGGAGAATGGCAGGATCGTCCCGAGAAAATCCCGGTCAATAATCCGTTTAATGGCGCAGTGGTCGACACGGTCCCCAAGGCCACGGCCGGCGACGTCGATAAAGCCCTGGGAACGCTCGTGGCCGGCGCCGCCCTCATGCGCAATATGCCCGGCTACGACCGCAGCCAGATTCTGCGCCGCGCCGTAGGTCTCATGCAGGCCCGCGAGCGCGACCTGGGAATGACGATCAGCTCGGAAGAGGGGAAGGTGCTTGCCGAAGGAATGATCGAGGCCTCCCGCTCTCGCGAGACGATCGACCTTTCGGCCGACGAGGCCAAGCGGCTGGAATCCGAAGTCGTCCCGCTGGATGGAGCGCCGGGCGCCAAAGGAAAGTTCGGATTTACGCTGCGCGTCCCGTGCGGCATCGTGGCAGCCATTACCCCCTTCAACTTCCCGCTCAATCTGGTGGCGCACAAGGTCGGTCCGGCGATTGCCGCCGGCAACGCCGTCATCATCAAGCCCGCCACCGACACGCCGCTCTCGGCCCTCAAACTGGTCGAAATTCTGCTGGAAGCCGGGATGCCGCCGCAAGCCATCTGCTGCATCACCGGCGCAGGAAGCGAAATCGGCAACGCGATCTGCACTGACAAACGGGTTCGCAAGATCAGCTTCACCGGCAGCTTCGACGTGGGAGAGGCGATCTGCAAAATGGCCGGCGTCAAGAAAGTCACGATGGAATTGGGGAGCAACAGCCCCGTCATCGTGATGGACGATGCCGACCTCGATAAAGCCGCCGCCATGGTCGCCGTTTCAGGCTTCGCCAATGCCGGGCAGGTCTGCATTTCGGCTCAGCGTATCCTGACTTCCGGCAAGGTGTACGGCAACTTTCTCGACGCGCTCAAGCCCCGCGTGGAGGCTTTGACCACCGGCGACCAGCTTGCCGAGGGAACCAAAATGGGACCCATGGTCCGCGAGCGCGACGCGGTGCGCGTCGAAAGCTGGGTGCACGAAGCGGTGGGCGCGGGGGCCAAGCTGGTCACGGGGGGCAAGCGCCGCGGGACGATTTACGAGCCGACGATTTTGGCCGACGTGGCTCCGTCGATGCGCATCAGTTGCGACGAGCTTTTCGGTCCGGCTGTCGCCGTCACGCGCTGCAGCGACATCGACGAAGCCATTCGCCTGGCCAATAGCTCAAACTACGGGCTTTCGGCCAGCATCTTCACGCGCGACATCGACCGGGCCATGAAGTTTGCCCGCGAGGTCGACTCCGGCAGCCTGCACATCAATTGGGGATCGATGTGGCGGGCCGACCTCATGCCTTACGGCGGACTCAAAGATAGCGGCTTGGGCAAAGAAGGTCCCAAATATGCCGTTCGCGAGATGAGCGAAGAGAAGATGGTCGTCTTTCATCTGAATACGTGATCCGCGTCGCTCGTCGCCTTTCGTAGTTGAACTCGCCAGAGTGCGCGGAAGCGGGCTAGTGGCTGAACTCGCCAGAGTTCAGGCCACCGCAAATGACGCTCTGAATTCTGGTGAATTCAGCTACGGGTACGTGTGAATGCACGTCAACGTCGCGTGACGCGCAGCACTTGTTCCAAGAGCGCCGCGTTGACCGAGATTCCGTTGCCCGATCGCGCCGTCGCCTGGCCCTGCCAATCGACGAAGCGTCCTCCGGCTTCTTCGACAATCGGAACAAGCGCCGCGGCGTCCCAGAGATTCATGAGCGGGTCGATCATGACATCGGCCCGGCCGGTCGCCACGAGAATGTGTCCGTAGCAGTCGCCCCAGCCGCGGGCCAAACCGGCTGACGATGTCAAAGCTTCAAATGCGTCCTGCCGGCCGATGCGCGCAAAGCCTTGCACCGTCGTGAAGCATAAAAGGGCCTGCGACAAATCGGCGGTCGCCGAAACCTTCGCCGGCCGCACGTCGCCGCCGGCCGGCTCCCACCAGGCCCCCAGCCCCTTGGCCCCCCAGGCTGTTTCTCCCAGCACGGGAAAGTGGCAAACGCCCACGACGCACTTCTCTTCAAACTCCACGGCGATCAGCGTGCCGAATAAAGGCACGCCGTGGACGAACGATTTGGTCCCATCCAGCGGGTCGAGAATCCAGCGAAAACCGCTCGTTCCGGGCCGCTCACCCAGCTCTTCTCCCAAAATCGCGTCGGCTGGAAATTCCCGTTCGATTCCCGCGCGCAGCAGTTGCTCGGACTGTCTGTCGGCGATCGTGACGGGCGAATTATCGCGCTTGCGATCGACGGCGAGGCCGGCCGACTGATAGTGCCCGAGAATCAATTTCCCCGCATCGACGGCGGCCGAGCGGGCGAAATCGAGCCGGCGACGGAATTGCGCTTCGACATCCATTCTCGGTCGCCTTAGAAAAGTGGAACATTAATGACAGAAAAATTATTCGCGGATTGCCGTTACTCAACAAAAATGAACTCTTTCACATTGAACAATACATGCGCCAGATCGGCCCAGGCACGCAGCGGTTCGCCGGCAGGGTGTTGGCGGGATTGTTCGCTGATGAAGGCCAGCGCTTCTTGCTTTTCGGCTTCGCTGGCGGGCCGTCCATAGGCAGAGATGTACATTGCTTGAATCCGCTCGCCGGCCTCGCGGTGCTCGGCGATCACGCGCCGGGCCCATTTTTCCGCCTGCTCGCTGACGAAAGGGTTATTCATCAGGGTCAGCGCCTGCGCCGGCACGTTCGAAACGCTGCGCCGGCCGATCGTCGAAAACGGGATCGGATAATCGAACGCCAGCAACATGGGGATCAGAAAATTCCGCCGCACGTTCAAGTAAATCGTAAGCCGCCCGGCGCCATCGAGCGGGCCCGATTGCGCGGGCCGGCCCCGGCCGACCATGAACGGCGTCAAATGGGGCAAGACGCTCGGCCCGAACATTGTCGCATCGAGACCGCCCGACACGGCAAGAATCGCGTCGCGAATCGACTCGGCTTCCAGCCGGCGAAGGTTCATCCGCGACAAAAGTTTGTTCTGCGGATCGACCTCGGCCGCTCGTTCATTTGCGACCTCGCTCGACATCTGGTAAGTGCGCGAGAGCATGATCGACCGGTGGAGCTGCTTGAGCGACCAGCCGCCCTCCATCAACTCGCCGGCGAGATAATCGAGCAATTCCGGATGCGTGGGCGGCTGCCCCATGTTTCCCAAGTCGTCGGGCGATCGCACAAGCCCTTCGCCGAAGTGATGCTGCCACACGCGGTTGACAATCACGCGCCCGAGCAGGGGGTTCGACCGATCGACCAGAGCTCGCGCCAACTCCAGCCTGCCGCTGCCTGTCGCCGGGGGCTGCTGATCGCGGCCGGCTACGGCTTCCAGAAAACGGCGCGGAACCACGTCGCCGAATTTATTGGGACTCCCGCGGACATGCACGCGGTCGTCTTCGGGCGTTCCATCAGCCATTGCCATGACCGTGCGTCCAAAGCGAATCGCACTTTCAACGCGCTGCTTCGACTTCGCAAGCTGCTCGAGCTGTTCGAACCGCTTTTTGAAACCGGAGTCGAGATCGGCAAGCGGCCTGGCGAGGGGACCATTGACAGCGTTCACAAAAAACCATTTGACGATGGCGCGCCGCGCGGCGATTTCGTGCCCGGCGACCGGTTGCGCCGCTCGGTCGTCGAGATTTTCGAGCGCCTGAACGATCATTCGCTCGTAAGCCTGCGCCATGCCGCCGGGCGAGTCGGCGCCGGGATCCTCGAGCAGTCGCCGCCAGAGAGGATTCGCAACGTCCTTCGGGCGGGCGTCATCAGAAGCGATAATGCGGTCGATCGCCAGAAAACCTTCTCCCGGATCGACCAACTCGATATAGGCTTCATGCCCCACCCATTTGCTCACGTCCTGCGCGAACCACTGCATGCGATTGGGAGTATCCAACGGAATCGTGAGCCCGCCATAAATGGGATTGCGCAGCAGTTGATAGCCGTCGATGATCAGATTGATCCTGGCTCCTTTGCCGGCCGCATGGTAGGCGAGGCGACTTTTTTCGATGGTGAACGTGCGCGATCTCAGCACGCCTTGCAGCCGCATCGACAGCGCGCCGCTGTGCGCCATGCGGCCTCTCAGCGGCGATTGCAGGGCGTCAGAAGAGGCGCCGGCCGTCGCCAGGGGCGCGCCATCGATCGGGCCGTTTCCGAACGCTTCTCCCGAAACGAACCAGCCGGAGAAATTCGCCGCCGAGAAATCTTCGAACACGACGAATTTGTCTTTGGCGGATCGAGCGACGTCGTCGGCCGCCTGGTCCGGCGCAGCGCGTTCGCGAAGCAATTGGCCGATGGTCTCGCGCGTTAATTCGTGCGGCAAAGTCACCAAAACCGCCCAGGGATGAAACGGGTCGTCAGAATCATCATGGGCCGGGCCTTGCAGGTAGTTGATCCACAGCGCGAGCTCGTCGGGATTGACGTCATATTTTTTCGATGCCGCCGCGATTCGGTTCGACATCGGCCCGGGCATCGAGTTCTTGCTGAATACGATGTGATCGACGCCGATGTTGCCCCAGCCGCCTCGTTCCTGATCGACGATCTCGAGGCGCACCTCCTTGCCGGCTAAGTCTCGAACGTCGAAAGTCGCCCATCGCATGCGGTTGTCGTTTCGCCCCGTGGCGGTTCGCACGACTTTACGGTCGGCCACCAGGTTGAGGCAGGTTTTGCCGGCGTGGGCGCCGCCGCCGATCAGAAAGTGAATATAGGGCCGGGTCAACGTCAAAGTGCCGGAAGTCAGCGTGCCCGTGAGCTCGTCGGTGGCGGTGCGGCCTCCCTCCCGATCAAGCGCCGAATGCGAATTGACGAATCCTTGGCCCAGCGCGCCGACGTCACCCTGGTAGGCAGGAAGCGGCCGACGGTTGGGAACTTCACCAAAGGCGTTGCCGGTCGATTTCCAGCCGCCATAGGTCGGCTTCTCGAAATCCTCGAAGACAACATCGCTGGCGTCGGCGCCGCTTGTCGCGCCGGCGTCGAGGGATGGATCGAAGTCCGCGCGCAACACGGCAAGCGCGGCCAGCAAGCATTCCGACACGCGCGCTCCCGTGAAATGGGCCGCCTCTCTCGCCACCGCCGCCACCAGCTTGCCCTCTTCGCGGCACAGGTCATTTAATTGCGCCACGAGCGCCAGCCGCTCCTCCGGTGGGTCGATGCAAGCGACATCGTATCGCGAGCTTTGCAAATAACCCGAAATCGCATAGTAGTCGTTTGTCGAGATGGCGTCGAACTTGTGATCATGGCAACGCGCGCAACCGAGCGTCTGCCCCAAAAACGCCTTGCCGAAGACGTCGATCTGATTGTCAATGCGCTCGGCCTCGTCGGCGCGCACATCGACCGGCGAGTGCTTCGCCTCGCCCAGAAACCAGAACCCCGTGGCTATGACCGATTCGTTGAATCGCTCGGCCGGATGTCGCCGCGGCTCGGCCAGCAAGTCGCCGGCGACATGCTCGACCACGAACTGGTCATACGGCACGTCGGCATTCAGCGCTCGGATCACATAATCGCGGTATTCGAACGCCAGCGGCATTTCATAGTCGTATTCGTGGCCCCGCGTTTCGGCGAATCGCACGAGGTCCAACCAATGCCGGGCCCAGCGCTCGCCGTAGTGCGGCGAACGCAGCAGACGATCGACCACGCGCTCGAACGCTTGCGGCGAGTCGTCGGCAAGAAAGGCGTCGATCTCGCCGGCTGTGGGGGGCAAACCGAGGAGATCAAATGTCGCCCGACGCAATAAGGCGCGCTTTCCGGCCGGTTCGGCCGGCGAAAGTACTGCCTCTTCCAGTTTTGCCAGAATGAAGTTGTCGATCGCTGTCGCCGGCCAGGCGGCGTTCTTGACGCGCGGCACGCGCTGCGGGCGAATCGGCTGAAACGCCCACTGCTTTGCCTTGCGGGCGGCCAGGTCGAATTCCCCCGCTTTGGCGCCGGGCGGCCTTTCGGCCGGCCAAGGCGCGCCCCGTTTCACCCATTCGGCGAGCGCAGCAATTTGTTCGTCGGCGAGTTTGCCTTTGGGGGGCATCTTGATGTCGCCGGTGTATCCGATCGCTTCGATCAGCAGACTTTCATTCGGCTTGCCTGGTTCGATCGCCGCGCCGCTGTCGCCTCCCTTGAGGGCCGCAGTTCGCGAATCGAGCCGCAGGCCCCCTTCCTGCTTTGTTTCGCCGTGGCACTTCTGGCAACTCTGCGCCAGAATCGGGCGGACTTGCTTCTCGAAGAACTCGACATCGGCGGCGGGCAACTGGGCCCCCAGCGCGGCCGCTGCAGCCGCGAGCCACGCCGCAAGAAAGCCCGCACGCAAGTTCCGCCCCGGATTCTTCATCCGATCCATCGTACCCCATGCGGCACGAGATGTCTGTAGATCACGGCTACTGCCCCACTCTGATCCAGGCCTCGTTGAGCTCCACATGCTTGATGCACTCGCTCTGCATTTTGGCGTCGTGATCGGGCAGCGCATTCTTCCCTTTGAGCGTGAATGTGTAGCTCACGTGCAAAAGGCCGTCCTTGGATTGAATGATCGAAGGATACGCGGCGGTGGTCGCTTCGGGACCGGGCGCGTCGAATTCCAACGACCGCGTCCATTTCCAGGTCGCCCCCTCGTCATCCGACAGCGACAGCGAAAGCCGGTGGCGGCCCTGTTCGGTGTCGTTGTTGACCAGCGCCCAATTGCCGGATGAAAGACCGATCACTTCCAGGCCGGCCCCCGGGTTCGCGATATCGGTATCGACAACCGCGCTCCACGATTGGCCGTTATCCTTCGATTCGCTTTTGAGAACTCTTTTAGGC
>DATGKC010000593.1:0-4279 GCA_035294845.1 Planctomycetaceae bacterium
CGCCCCCGAGTTCATCGCTGAGCTTGGCGGCCCGTTCGAGCAGGCGGCTGTGGCAGTAAAAGATGTCGCCGGGAAAGGCCTCGCGTCCGGGAGGACGCCGCATCAACAGCGAGAGCTGCCGGTAGGCGATCGCCTGTTTCGAAAGGTCGTCATAGATCACCAGCGTGTGCTTCCCCTGATACATGAAGTATTCGGCGATCGCCGCGCCGGCGTAGGGGGCGATGTACTGCAACGGGGCCGGCTCGCTCGAAGGGGCGCTCACCACCACCGTGTAATCCATCGCGCCGTGCGCGCGCAGGGCCTCGATCACGCCGGCGACCGACGCTGAACGCTGCCCGCAGGCCACGTACACGCAAATAACGTCCTGCCCCTTTTGATTGATGATCGTGTCGATGCAGATCGCCGTTTTGCCCGTTTTGCGATCGCCGATGATCAACTCTCGCTGCCCGCGGCCGATGGGAGTCATCGAATCGACCGCCTTGATTCCCGTCTGCAAGGGCTGCTTGACCGGCTGGCGGCCGGCGATGCCCGGGGCGATCGTTTCCAGCGGCCGCGATTCCGATGCCAAAACCGGGCCCTTTCCATCCAGCGGATTTCCGAGCGGATCGACGACGCGGCCGACGACCGCCGTACCCACCGGCACCGAAAGAAGCTGGCCGGTGCTTTTGACTTCATCGCCTTCCGCGATCTCGAGATAGTCGCCGAGAATAATCACGCCGACCGAATTCTCTTCGAGATTGAAGACCTGCCCGCGCACGCCGCTGGGGAACTCGACCATTTCGCCGGCCATCGCCCCGGCCAGGCCATAGACGCGCGCGATACCGTCGCCGACTTCGAGCACGCGCCCGACTTCGTTGGTCTCGATCTGGCCGCGAAAGTCTTCAATCTCTTTCTGGATGACTGAAGCGATTTCGTCCGCTTTGAATCTCATGTAAGCTCCTTACTCGCACGCGGTTGCGCAGTTGTTTCAACCGGGCCCGCAGCGAACCATCGTAAACCGTATCGCCTACGCGAATGCGCAGGCCACCCAGAATGTCGGGGTCGATCGCCGGCTCGATCACCGGCTGAAACGGCAAGACCGCTGACAGCCGCTCGCGAATCGTGCCGAGCGCCGCCTCGGGAAGAGGCCGCGCGGTGACCAACTGGACGCGCCGGCGCCCCGAACGCCGCTCGTGTTCCATCCCGCATTGCGCGAGAATCAGCGTCAAAAGATTCAATCGGTCGTGCCGTGCCAACACACGCAGAAAGTTGGTGAACCGTTCGCTCCCCCTCCCCGCCACGACGCGGTCGATGAGGGCCAGTTTCTGATCGCGGCCGACTGTATCCGACGTGAGGAGCCGTTTGAAATCCGGCTGCTGCTGGAGCACATCGTCGACGAACGAGCGGAATTCTTCGAGCGCGTTTTCGACCTCGCCGGCAGGAACCGAGTTCAAAAAGGCATCGGCATAGACGCGCGCGACAGCCCCGGCGCTGGGGTCTTCCATCACGCTTTCGATGCGGGTTTTGACGGGGGGTTTGTCTGCCATGAAGTCGCTTGTCCATTGCTGGCCGGCCGCCTTCGCTCACGCGACGCGCGCGGCCTCAACCAAAACTGGAATCTTTCGTTGCTTAATGTTTGCGCTGGGCGAAACCGCTCAGCGCCTCTTCAATCAAACGTTCGTTGTCGGCGCCGGTGAGCGCGCGGCCGATAACTTGCTCGGTTGCCTCATTGACGCAACGAGCCATGTGGTCGAACAGATCATCGAGCGCCTGGTCGCGGGCCCGTTCGATGTCCTGCACGGCGCGCTGGCGGTTGGTTTCGGCTTCTTTCTGCGCGGCGGCCACGATTTCGCCCTTGGTGTATTCAGCGTCGCGCCGGGCCTCGGCCAGAATCTCGCGAACCTCGTCCTGCACCTTATCGAGTTTGGCCGCGTGCTCGGCCAGCATCTTCTCGGCCTTGACCCGGGCCGCCTCGGCAGCGGCGATGTTGTCCAATACACTCATCTCGCGCTTGTCGAGCCCCGTGATCAAAGGACGCCAGGCGAACTTCTTCAAAACCAGGATGAAGACGACAAACGTGACAAGTGACCAAAGCGCCAGGTCGGCGTCCTGTTTTGTGACCGTCAGCCCCGGGGGCGTCGTGCCCGATGCGCCGCTCGCAGAATGATCCGCGTCGCCTTCCGCGTGATTTTCAACCGCGTGCGCGATCGGCGAAAAGGGGACTGTCATTCCCGCGGGCAGAAGTGCCATCAGGGCGCACACCGAAAGACTCGTCAGCCAAAAGCGCATGGAACCACCTGCTGGAACTATTGAATCCGGTGCTCTCCGGCGCCGGGCGCCGGCCAGCCTCGGGCGATTCACTTCACGCCCATGGCGAAGCAAACGATCAGGGCAAAGAACGTGGCGCCTTCAAGCAGTGCTGCAATAATAATCATCGCACCGCGAATGTCGCCAGACGCCTCGGGTTGCCTGGCGATGCTTTCGAGCGCCGATCCTCCGATTTTTGCAAACCCGATTCCGGCGCCTACAATCGTCAGACCCGCGCCGAACGAGGCAGAGAAGGCGACCCCTTCAGCGGCAAACGCCGGCGTTGCCAGCAGGGTTGTTCCTAGTGCCACGACGATCATACAGAGAGCTCGACTCACGTGATTATCTCCTCTCAATCAATGCGGATGGGTGGCGACAGAAATGAAAACGGTCGCCAGAAACACAAATACATACGCTTGCAAAAACGCCACAAACAATTCCAAAAGGCCGATGGCCACCTGGCCGAACACGCTCGCGGGCGCCACGACGTAATACAAGGGAGAGTTTGCAGCGCTTCCAATGAATCCCAGGATCACCGCGATCACCGTATGACCGGCCAGGATATTTGCAAACAGACGCACGGCGAGAACGCCATGCTTGATCATCAGGCCCAGAAACTCGATCACCCACATGAGCGGGATGAGGAAAATCGCAAGAACAACAGGAAGTTCCATGACCGACTTCGGGACCAACTTCCAAAACGCGGCAGGTCCCACATTTGACATGCCCGCTCGGACGACGACGAACAGCGTCGTGACGGCAAGCGCGCCAGTCATCCATAAATGACTCGTAGGAGAACCCAACCACGGAATTGCCCCGAGAATATTGCAGAACAGGATGAAGAAAAAGGCCGACCAGATGAACGGCAGATATTTGTCGGCTGGATGCCCCGCTTTGGGCACATGTGTTGAATGCCCGCCAGCCGAGTCGTGGTGATCGTGACTTTCGCCAATTGTTGGGCGAACGAGGTCGTCGCGCAGAAATACGGCGATCGCCTCCCAGAAATTCCAAAATCGACCTCGCACGGGCTCTCCGCTCGCGGCTTTCGCCGCCAACGTTCTAAAGATGACAAACACGAGAATCGCCGCGATGATCTCGAGAATCATAAACTTGGTAATTGGAAAATGGCCGCCGAACGGTTGCGGGATGGACCATTCGCCGCCGAGGAATTGCGGCACCTCGAAGACGGTGTTGTCCCGCACGTGATGAAATACGTCGTCGGAATGCGCCGCTGCCATTTTCATTCACCGCGTTTGATTTGATTCGCGATGCCTATCGCGAGATTTCTGCACGCAAGAATCAATTTCGCGAGCTCGGCGTCCCGGACCTCACAAGCAAGGACGTTTCAACTGCCAGCGAGATCAAATAAAAAAGACCTAACCAGATCAGGAAGTTCTCATAACGCAATTCGACAACAAACTGCATGACGAATGCTCCGGCGACAGCAAAAGCGCCACGAATTGCCGTGCCGAACAACATCACAAAGGCCTGCATTCTGGGGTTCGACGTGCGCGCCGCCAGCCAGAACGTCGTAAACCCTGCCAATAGGGAAGTTGCCGCCGAGATAGTTGCCGCCTCAACCCCTTCCCGCCCAAACATCCGCTGCGCAGGGAGCAGCAGAAGCAGCCACAATCCGCCGACAATGACAGCCAGCCATTTGCAGTGACGTCCAAGTGTGTTTGTGCGCAATTCCACGAGAACTTTGGCGCGATGAGTTACTTTTTTACTTGGCCATTCGGTCGAGTTCGATTTGTCCGATCCAGCCCACGTAGCAACTGAGTCATTCCCCCGATAAGACCGATTACCGCACCGAGAATTATGAGCCAGGGCGATGTCCCCAGCTTGAGATCTCCCCAATACCCTGCCGCCGCGGGCAATGCCATCACAAGCGCCACCGTTATCACCTGCGATACCAATTCCATGGCCACTACCAGCGGTGGGCGTCTGTCACCATCCGGTGCGGCCATGCATTGCCCCGCGCAGAGTTGCCGCT
>DATGKC010000594.1:0-4687 GCA_035294845.1 Planctomycetaceae bacterium
ATGCTACGAACCGTAGTGCGAGCGTCCTCGCTTGCACGTCACCCAGTACCCAGTACCCAGTACCCAGTACCCAGTACTCAGGACTCACGACTCACGACTCGGGGCCCAGGACTTAGGACGCAGGAACCTCAGATTCTAAGATTTTGACGATCGAGGATGCCTGCGTACTGAGTTACTGCGTACTGTGTACTTAGTACTGGGTACTGGGTACTGATTCGCCTTACTCGCGCAAGATCCACCCACAACGATTCCAAACTATGCCCTCTTCCCCACCACTCTCGGCCGCTGGCATCACTTGGGACCTTCACGACCTTTACGCCGGCGTCGATGATCCGCAAATCGAAGCCGACTTGAAGGAGTGTGCCACCCGCTGCACGGCCTTCGCAGAAAAGTACCGCGGGCTGTTCGCCTCGCCCGACTCGCTGACGGCAGACACCCTGCACGCGGCCCTGGCAGAGTATGAGCAAATTGCCGAAATGATGAGCCGGTTAAGCTCATACGCCGGGCTGCTCACGGCCGCCGATACGGCCAGCGATGACTATCGACGTCTCGAAGATCGCCTGCAACAACAGCTTGTCGAGCGCGAGAATCAATTGACGTTTTTCGAGCTGGAATGGCTGGCCGTCGATGATAAAGTCGCCGAAAGCCTGTGCACCGCCCCGGCGTTGGCCAATTATGCGCATCATCTTTCGTCCTCCCGGCGCTACAAGCCGCACACGCGCAGCGAGCCGGAAGAGTTGCTCCTCAACCAGAAATCGCTCACCGCCCGCGCCGCATGGACGACGTTATTCGATGAATTCGTCGCCTCGCTCGAATACCGGCTCGACTACAAAGGCCAGGTGCGCACGCTCACGCAGCCGGCGATCCTCGCGCTCAATTACGACTCAGACCGCGAGTTGCGCAAGGCGGCGCAAACGTGCTTTTTCAACGAGCTGTCGCGGCACGAGCTGGTGCTGACCAATATCTTCAACGCGGTGGCGCAAGACCACGCGATCAACGACCAGATCCGCCGCTACGATTCGCCCATGGCGGGCCGCCATCTGGCCAACGAAGTGGCGCCCGAGGTTGTTTCCAGGATGTTGGAAGCGGCGGAGGCCAATTATTCGATTGCCCACGACTACTACCGGCTGAAGGCGCGGCTTCTGGGGCTGCCGAAGATGGCGACCTACGATCAGTACGCCCCGGTCGCGACGAATATGCCCGAATGCCGCTATGACGCCGGGCGCCAAACCGTACTCACGGCACTCGGCAGGTTTCACCCGATGATGCGCGAAGTGGCCGAGAAGTTCTTCGAACAGAACTGGATCGACGCCGAGGTGCGGCCGGGGAAACGCGGCGGCGCTTTCAGCGCGAGCACCGTGCCCAGCGTACACCCCTACATTCTGCTCAATTGGACCGACAAGCTGCGCGACGTTTCGACGATGGCGCATGAGCTGGGGCATGGCATTCACCAATATCTCTCGCGCCGGCAGTCGTATCTCAATTTCCATCATCCCTTGACGGTTGCCGAAACGGCCAGCGTGTTCGCCGAGTTCCTGACGTTCGATTGCGTGATGGAAACGACGAGCGATCCCGAGGTGCGGCTGGGGCTCATCTGCGGGAAGGTTGAAGACGCATTCGCCACCGTGTTTCGGCAAAATGTGCTGACCCGGTTTGAACAATCGACTCACGCCGCCCGCAGAAAAGAGAAGCTTTCTACGGGAGAAATCTGCGACGCCTGGTGGCTCGCCAACCAGGCGCTGTATGGAGACGCGGTGGAAATGTTCAACCTGTATCGCTGGGGCTGGACGTACATACCGCACTTCATCCACACGCCGTTTTACTGCTACGCCTACGTTTTCGGAGAGCTTCTCGTGCTCTCGCTGTACCGGATGTATCAGGAAGAAGGGAAGGCATTCGTTCCGCGGTATATCGAGCTGCTCGAATCGGGTTCGAACGCCGCTCCCGAAGCGCTTCTTTCGCGCGTGGGGGCGAACATCGCTGACCCGGCCTTCTGGCAGAAGGGGCTGGACGTTTTGCGCGACATGGTCAAAAAGGCGACCGACCTGGCCGGCTCGCTGGCGAAGGGGGCGCAATCGCCTGTATATTAGCTGCGGTCGATTGATGACCGCATCTCGCGGGGAGATTTAGAAATGTCGCAAGGTTTTACGCCGCCTGAAATTCCATCCACCCGCCCCGTCGGCGCCGAACCCGACCCGCCGCCCCCCAAGAGCATTTATCTGGTTTCTTATCCGAAGGTCGTTTTTCTTTATCCGACGATGTTCGCGGCCCTCCTGGCGGCGATCTACATGCTGATCGCCCAGGACCCCGAGCGCGACGACACGCACATCGTTTCGGCGGTTTTTCTGGCGGTTTTCGCCGTCAACATCATCGTTTTCGCCTTCGATTTCCCGCGAACGACGTCGCTGACACTCTTTTTCTTTGTCGCGGCGCTGATTCTCGGAACGTTGCTGTTGTTCCGATTCAATGAAGACATTCTCCCGGCACTTCACGCCATGCTGCGGGCGTATAAGCCCGTCGCGAACGCGACCTTTTACTTCTCAGTCGCAGGCGCGCTCGGCGCCGTGTTTTTGGCCGTATTGATCAACGTGCAGTTCGATTATTGGGAAGTGACCTCGAACGAGCTACTGCACCACCACGGCTTTTTGAGCAATCTCGAACGGTTTTCGGCGCCGAGCCTGAAGGTCGACAAGGAAATCAACGACGTGTTCGAGTATTTTCTTTTGCGTTCCGGGCGGCTGATTTTGCACCCCAGCAATGAGCCGCGCGCCATCGTCCTTGAAAACGTGCTGCGAATCAATTCGCGCGAGGCGGAGCTCACCCGAATGCTCGGCACTTTGCAGGTGCAGATACGCACCGGGCCGCCGGTGTAGCCCCTCGAAACGACCTTATCTTGCCATCCTTGCGGAGCCACATCACATGAACAGGGCGCGACGTGCGGTATTACTTGTTTTGGCCGTCTTGATCGGAGCAGGAACTTTCGCGCTCAGGGCCGGCGACGAAAAGGCGAATGACGGCTGGGAGCCTCTGTTCAACGGCAAGGACCTTGCCGGCTGGAAAGCCAGCGAAGGGGTCGAGTGGAAGGTCGACAACGGCGAAATCGTGACTCCGCCCAAGCGATCGCACCTGTTCACCGATCGGGAATTCAAGAACTTCGAGTTCAAGGCCGACGTGATGACCACGCCGGGGAGCAACTCGGGCTTGTATTTTCACACCAAGTTCGAAGACACATTCCCCAACAACGGCTACGAGAGCCAGGTCAATCAAACGCACGGCGACCCCGTGAAAAGCGGCAGCCTGTACTTCGTCGTCAAGCTCTTCAGCACCCCCGTCAAAGACAATGAATGGTACACGCACCAGATCATCGTCAAAGGGAAGCAGATCACGGTAAAAATCAACGACAAAACGCTCTTTGAATACGTCGAGCCCGATGGGGTCACCGGCACCCGCAAGCTCAGCAAGGGGAGTTTCGCCATTCAGGCCCACGATCCCAAGAGCGTCGTCTACTACAAGAACATCATGGTCAAGCCCCTGCCGGATTGAACGGCTGCGGCATGCGACTGGGCTACAATACGAATGGCCTCGCGTTTCACCGCTGGCCCGATGCGCTCGAGCTTCTGGCCGACGTGGGATACGAGTCGGTGGCCATCACGCTCGACCACAATTGCCTTGACCCCTATGCCGCCGGGGTCGCTGCTGAAGTCGGGCGAATGGCGTCGGCGCTGGGCCGGCTCAAGCTGGCTTCGGTGATCGAGACGGGCGCGAGGTTTCTCTTGAACCCGCGGGCGAAGCACGAGCCGACGTTGATGTCGGCCGGCCGCGACGAGCGGGCATTGCGAATCGACTTCTTGAAACGGGCCGTCGACATTGCCTCCGATCTCGGCTCGGACGCCGTTTCGTTCTGGTCGGGAACGCTTCGCGAGCCGCTGGCGGCCGAAGCGGCCATGGCGCGGCTGGCCGGCGGATGCGCCGAAGTCATTTCGCACGCGGCCGCGCGAAAGATGAAGCTCGCATTCGAGCCTGAGCCGGGAATGTTCATCGAGACATTCGCACAGTATGAACAATTGCTCGAACAGGTCGATGCGCCCCTGTTCGGCCTGACGATTGACATCGGGCACGTGCATTGCGTCGAATCGGGGCCGATCGGCGATTACCTGCGCCGCTGGGCCTCGCGGCTCTACAACGTGCATATCGAGGATATGCGCAAGGGAGTCCACGAACATTTGCGGTTCGGCGAAGGCGAGATCGACTTCGGACCGGTGATGCAGGCGCTCGCCGACGTCGACTACCGGGGCGGCGTGCACGTCGAACTCAGCCGCCATAGCCACAGGGCCCCCGAAGTCGTGCAGGAATCGTTCGATTGTCTGAATCGTCTGCGGAGAATCTCAAAATCCCCGCCAGCCTGACCGCATGCGCTCGGCCACACGCCTCCCGTCGCCACCCATCGTAGCCGGTCTCCCCCCCGTCGTTGTGGCCGGTCTCCCCCCGTCGTTGTGGCCGGTCTCCCGACCGAGCCACACGCCCCCGACCGCAGGTCTCCCCGAACGTCTCTTGAGCCGCAATCAGCAACCATCAAGGCGCCATCCCGCTCATGAGACCTTCGGTCGCGACCACGGCGGTGTCGGGAGACCCGCGCCGAACGACAGCCACTCTCGTTGTGGCCGGTCTCCCGACCGAGCCACACGCC
>DATGKC010000595.1:0-6254 GCA_035294845.1 Planctomycetaceae bacterium
CCGGAAATGATCGGCCGCGCGCTCGTCAGTTTGGCGGTGCACGCGGTCAAATCGTGCGGGAACTCGGGCCGCATTCTAGTGTGGGCCCTGGAAGACCGCCAGAAACGGCAAATGACGCTGGGCGTCACCGGCAACGGGTCGCGCGTCGGGCAAGACGGTCCGCCGCACGACTTCGGCCAGTATGAAGCCCCGGCCCGCAAGCGGCGCAACGGCCAGAAGGGATTTCGGCTGGGGTTGTCCGTGGCCAAAAAGCTCGTCCATCGGAATTTCGGCGAGCTCACCGAGCTGCCGACTGACGGGCCGGGAACGGCCCTGGCGTGCAGCCTTCCCCTGTCGATTCCCGAAGAGATCTTGCAGCGTTACCTGTTGCGGCTGCATCAAGGGCCGCGGAGCCGTGCGGCGGTCTCGGCGGCGCGGGCCTGGGTCGAGGCCCCGCACGACTCCGATTCCATTGCATCGATCGACAAGTTGTTCCATTTTGCGCTGCGGCCCGACGATCTGGTCTTTCGCATCGGCAAGGCCGAATGGATGTTCGTGTTGGCTGAGAAGTGCCCCGGCGAGTCGCGATTTTTGGCGCGGCTGGAAGACGTTCGAAAAGACATCGATCGGCACCGGCTTCGCGGCGAGCTGCCCGAGATCGAAATGAAGATGGAAGGCGCCTGGAGTCTGGCGGCCGACACTTCCGATGTCTTGAGCCGTATTGTGATGTTGCTCACCCCCCTGGAGACCCGTCATGCAACCATCGACGATGCCCCCGCAGGCCAAATACTGGAAAACGCCGCCGCTTCCGCGTGAATCGCGCTTCGACCGCGCGTGCAAATCGAGACCCAAGCGAATTCTGATCGTCGAAGACGATTGGGACATCGTGCGGGGAATGAACCTGCGGTTACAGACCAGCGGTTACGAAACGATGGAGGCCTACGACGGCCAGGAAGGGGTCGAAGCGGCCGTCGAAAGCCATCCCGACGCGATCGTGCTCGATGTGCGCATGCCGCGGATGGACGGCCTCACCGCCCTTTCCAAGCTGCAAGCGCTCAATGAAACCCACTCGATTCCCGTGATCATGCTTTCGGCGAGCCTGGCCGACCGCCAGGCGGCCCTCGACGCCGGTGCGCGGTACTTTCTCAAGAAGCCCTATCAGAACGAAATGCTCGTCGCTGCGCTCGACAACGCCATCAGTGAACACAACCAGAGAGACGACGATGAGGCCACTCATGACGAAACAACCCACGATTCTGATAGCCGATGACGACTGCGAGCTGGTGACGGTTCTGGCGCTTCGCGCAAGGCAGCTTGGCGTGGCGGTCGAAACGGCGCACGATGCGCTCTCGGCGCTCAACATTATGCGCTTGAAGGCGCCCGACCTGGTGTGCCTGGATGTCAACATGCCTTCCGGCAGCGGCCTTTCGGCGTGCGAGATGCTCGCCACCGAGCCGGCCTGGGCGAAAATTCCGGTCATCATCCTGACCGGTCGCACCGATCCGGAAACCCAGATGCGCTGCCACCAGCTCTGCGCGTATTATGTGCTGAAAGGGGGCGATGTCTGGTCGCGCGTCGAGCCGCTGGTACGCGAGCTGCTCGGCATCGGCGAAACGGTTAATACGAAAGCCGCGGCCCAAGTCGCGATTTGACGACGCAATGGTCCTCGAAGATCACGGCGATCGTACGGCCTTGTGTGGCGTTGCTCACGATTACCGAGCCCATCGGGTTGCCGCCTCGCCATTCGAGCCGGTCGCCGATCGCGATTTCGGCAGCCAATACAACTGGAGACCGGCCACAAATGGAGATCGGGAGACCGGCCACAACGGGAGAGCCGCCGCCACGGGCGTCTGAAATGGATAATCACGCGAACCAGTTTTTCTTTGACATCCAAGCCAAGACCTTGCTAGAATGACGCGCGACGAAACCTTGCCGGAGGAATGCCGCAGGCGGGCCAATCTTCGACGGCGTTTCTCCGGCGGGTTGCGCCGCCTGAGAAGTGAGGGCAGAATTCGAATCGTGCATTCAGTACGAGATGGATGCAGCCGGCCGTTTGTGGCAGATCCCTCGGGTCAAAGGGAGATCCACTATGCAATTCGGCGACAATCCTCGCCCGGGCGACCGCATCGTTCCATCCAAGCGTTTTCGGCAAGACGGCGCCGAACCTGCCGGTCAGCGCGCGCCCTTTGCAGAAGGTGGGCCGGCCGACCCGGTCGCGCTGGACAGTCAAGACTATCTTCGTTTCGCCCTCGAGGCGGCACAGGTCGGGGTGTGGGAATGGAATATCGCCACGGGCGAATTTCGGTTGTCTGCGACGGTGGCACGGCTGCACGGTCTCGCGCCGGAAGATTTCACGGGGACCTTCGATGCCTATCTGGCACTGATCCATCCACAAGACAGCCCGCACTTTTGTGAGCGAGTGAATGCGGCGCTGGACAGCGACAGCGGCTGCGAGCTGGAGTTCCGAGCCGTCTGGCCCGATGGAAGCCATCATTGGATCGGCGGGATCGGCCGCGTGATCTTTGATGAGCATCGCCGTCCGCTGCGGATGGTGGGACTTGCTCGCGACGTCACTCAGCGCCGGCAAACCGACGAAACTATTCGCAATCTGGCCGCCGTCGTCGATTCGGCGCAAGACGCCATCGTGGGCACGACTCTCGACGGCACGATCACAAGCTGGAACGATGGAGCCGTGAGGCTCTATGGGTACCTTCCGGACGAGGCGATCGGCCGCCCGATCAAGATGCTGGCCGCGCCCGACCGACTGGACGAAGTGCAGCGGCTGAGGCGCAAGGTGGCGCAGGGGAAGCGCGTTGAGCAATTCGAGACGGTGCGCCGCCGCAAGGACGGCGAACGCGTGCACATTTCGCTCAACATCTGCCCCATCCGGGATGAACATGGAATCATCGTCGGCGCCACATCGAACGCGCACGACATCACGCAGCGCGTGGTGCTGCAAGAAACGCTTCGCCAATCGCAGAAGATGGAGGCCGTAGGCCACCTGGCCGGCGGAGTCGCGCACGATTTCAACAACCTGCTCACGGTCATCATGGCGTGCAGCGATGAAATGCATTTTGCGCGGCGGCTGGAAATTGAATCGCTGCGCGGCCTGGCGCTCGAAATCCGCAATGCGGCCGAGCTCGCGGCTCGATTGACTGACCGCATCCTCTCGTTCAGCCGCCAACCGGCCCTCCGCGCGGTGGAGCTCGATCTCAACAACCTGGTCGAAGACCTGCGCCGGCTGCTCGTGCGGCTGATCGGCGACGACATCGAGTTGACGGTCGATCTCGATCCGGCCCTCGCGCCTGTTCGCGGCGATCCGGGGCAATTCGAGCAGATTATCTTGAACCTGGTCGTCAATGCGCGCGAGGCCATGCCGCGCGGCGGACGGATCACCATAACGACCCGCTCTGTCGAGATCGCCGATGCCGACGTGCAATTCCCGACCGATGCCCTGCCGGGCCCCTACGCGCTGCTCGAAGTCGTGGACAACGGCTGCGGCATGACGCCGCAGGTTCGCAGCCGCATTTTCGAGCAGTTCTTCACCACCAAGGGAGCTGGAAAAGGAACAGGATTGGGGCTGTCGGTGGTCAAGTCGATCGTCAAAGAGTGCGGCGGGCACATCGAGGTGGCCAGCGCCGTCGGCGAGGGAACGACGGTGCGAACGTATCTTCCGGTTTCACGCGCAAACCCGGCCGCCGACCCGCCGGGCCATTGAGTAAGTGCGAGTGGCCGCGGGCCCTTCGATGCTCGGCGTCACGCTCGGCGCGGGTTTCCAAGTTCGCCGCGGGTCGCCCAAGTTCGGCGCGGGTCTCCCAAGTTCGGCGCGGGTCTCCTGACCCCGCCGCGGGCGCGACCGCAGGTCTCCCGAGCGGGATGACGCTTCGATAGTTGCTGATTGTCACGCTGTCGTTAAAAGCATACGTGCCATTGCCGCTGCACGTGATATCGAGGGCCAGACCCATCGGCCCGTCCTTGCACGACCAGCCTTCGCCGGAGACCGGCACGTCGACGGTAGTGGGGGGGCAGCCAGTGCCTTTGTTGCCTCCGATCGAGCACGATTTCGTGGTGAGCTTGAGCGGCGTGTTGGGGGCGATCATTCCTGGAGGACAACAAGCGGACATGATGGAACTCCTTCGAAAGTTTTTAGAGTTGAGGTCTTGGATTCTCGATTGACGGATCGGGTTTCAGCATTTCGATTTTGACGGCTTGATGAGCCGGTGCTTCCAACGGCGGCGGTGCTCGCGGCCACGAAGCGCGTGTTGCACGTCGGCACGATGATCGAGTCGGGAGGACTGGCGAATTCTCATGACGTCGCCTTCGACGGCCTTATGGGACGGTGTCCCCGACGAGCGGGATTTTTTTGGTTCGCCAACCCAGGGCGATGCCCTGCGATGCCCTGGGCTGGATTCTTGCCGCCCTTCAGGCGGGTTTGGTTGTGGGCGTGGCGCCTCAATTCCCACTGATTTTGCATGCAAGCGCTTTGTGCGACGGCCGTGTCGGAAACGTTGAGTGCCGGATGATGTCGCCTCTTGTCGCTGCGCGACCCGGCCGGTGCCGAGCACGCGGCCGGGCCACCCGAGGGCATCAGAGATCTGGCGAGCTCTGCTCGGCCGCATTTGAGATTCGCGGCGCCATCGTTCGGGAGCGCGCTGACGGTCGGAACTCTCACGAGTTCTGCTACAGGCTGAGGGGGAGAACTCTGGCGAGTTCTGTTACGGGTTGGACGGTCAGAACTCTGGCGCGTTCTGCTACAGGCTGATGCGAATCGCCTGTGGCGATGCCGGCGCGCACAATGTGCGCAGTAAGTCTCTGGAATGCGCTTCATGACGAACCAACTTGGGTTGCTATGAGCTGGCGCTGGAAATACAGTCTCACGACTTTTGCGTGAGACAAGGGGCAACGTGTGACGTGTGTTGTCCCTCTACAATTAGAAGGCGCGCGAGCCAAGAAAACTTGCAGAAAATCTTGGCACGTTTGACCGGAATTTCGAAAATAGGCAAAAATAATTTGCGATGCCGGGATGAACTGCGGGAAATTGGCGGGAAAAAGACAAAATGGCGAGGGACATTTGGCCTGGCCCCCTTTACAATTCCGACGGGTGCGCGTTCAATAGGGCCGCGGCAGCGATTGAGGATTTCCCCCACTGCCAATTCGAGCCCGGGCTCGCCGGACGAGTCACCCAGATCCCACGATGCATGACCCGCCTGAAAAGTATGAAGATAAATTGATGCCCGACGATGGGCCCTCGCCGGAAATGGAGCAAGCCGACTTGGATGATCGACCGCTTCATGAGATCCTCGGGATCGAGGTCAATTACGCCGCGGACGAAGAGTCGCCGCCGATCGACGAACAGCGCTTACTGGCGTTTGTGCGCAATCGCCTGTCGCCCGAAGAGCACCTGGAGGTCATCCACCTGATGGCGAAGTACCGTCCTTGGCTTCGAGCATGGAACGAGATGCTCCGTCGAGAGCTGCGCGAGGGACAATGAGCCGCTGGGCGAATCGGCCCTCACTCCGATCCGAGTTGAAAATATCGTTGCAAGAACGCGAGCCCTTTTTTGCGGTGCCTCGACACGTCCCAGACAGAGATGCGGCAGTTCTCGGCGGTTTGCTCGGCAGGGATTCCTTCCGCTCGATTCAACATGACAATCCGCGTAACGGGATCTGGAATTTTCGAGATTCCAAGCAGCACGTCGGCCCAGCACAGCTCAAGCAGCGTGGCGCCACGTGAACGCAGTATTCCCAAACGGTCCAGCGCATCGATCGAGTCGAGGTCCTGCGAAAGATATTTTTTCCATGCCCGGCGGCAGGCTCGCTCGCAAACCGCGCTGTACCAAGCGCCGAAACATGCGGCGCCGCGATCTTGGTACCTGAGCGACTTTCGGCTGAACCATCGCACGAGTGTCAGCAGGGCTTCGTCGAGAACGTCGTCCTGCAAGTCGCGACGGCCGGCGAATCGCTTGCGCATGGCCGTGCATTTGCTCTTGAGGCGCGGCTGGGAGGCCGGGTGATCGACGATCTTGGATGCAAACTGCTGTCGCGCTGGTAGTGACGCGATCGCGCGCAGCTCAAGAAACATCCGGTGCAATTCGGCGAGATCGTCATTGGGCCTGTCTGGGTCTTGCATCACTGCACTCTCCCGGGACGTTCCCGTCCCTGAGCGACGTGGCTGCTCGCGGTGAACGAGCAGTCATGGAGTTGTTCCACGTCCTGTCCGATGCCGGTTCCGATTTCTCATGCGCGAAATCGTGAGATTCCTCAAACCTCTGTGGT
>DATGKC010000596.1:0-4719 GCA_035294845.1 Planctomycetaceae bacterium
CGGCAAAACCGCCGTCGGGTGCGAGCTGGCTCAGTTGCTCGATGCCCAGATCGTGGCCCTCGATTCGATGTCGCTATACAAGGGCATGGATGTGGGGACGGCCAAGCCCGACGCCGCCACGCGCGCCCGTGTCCCTCATCATCTGCTCGACTTTCTCGAACCACATCAGGAATTCAGCCTCGCCGAGTATGTGCTTGCTGCCGAGGCGGCCTCGCGCGAGATCATCGCTCGTGGAAAGACGCCCTTATTTGTTGGCGGCACGGGACTCTACCTGCGGGGCGTGCTGCGGGGCGTATTCCAGGGACCGCCTGCCGATTGGAATTTGCGGCACGAGCTTGCCGCTCTGGCGCGCCAGCAGGGAAACGCAGCGCTTTACGCCAGATTGGCCGCCGTTGACGCAGATCTGGCGGCCCGGCTGCATTCGAGCGACGTGCGCCGCGTCATCCGCGGAATTGAGGTCTTCGAGCTCACCGGAGTTCCGTTGTCGGTGCAACAGCAGCAAGAGCCGCTCCCCGAGGACCAGCGCCCCCGGCACGTCTATTGGATTTGTCCGCCGCGGGCCTGGTTATATGAGCGCATCGACCGGCGCGTGGAGCAGATGTTCCGAGACGGCCTCGTCGAGGAAGTTGGGCGGCTGCTCAGCCGCGAATTGCCGCCGGGGAGGACGGCTCGGCAGGCGCTGGGATACAAAGAGGTTATCGAACACCTGCAGGGCCGCCTGTCGCTCGGTGATGCGCTCGCCCTGATTCAGACTCGCAGCCGCCAGTTCGCCAAGCGCCAGCATACGTGGTTCCGGAACTTTGCCGAGTGCCGGCCGGTCGAGATCACTGGTACGGAAACTCCGCGCCAGATTGCCGATCGCGTCTTTCGCGCGGCGTTTTAGAGACGATTAGCAGGCCGTTGAAAAAGCGAGATTGGCTTAGCTCGCTTGATCGTCCCAGTCGGCGCCTGTCCCCCTTTTTCAACACGCTGCTAAAATCGGGCGATCTGCCCGTTCTACGCAATTCGGCGAAGTTCGTTTTCTTTGCAGATCATCGGAACAATGCGCGGGGCATTTTCCCCGCACGCATGGCGAACGTGACGGATAATTGAGTGCTCATCAAATGCGGCAATCCGCTCAATTTTCCCGTCAAAGTCGAATCTGCGAGCTGCGGGTTGCCTGATACGGTCCGAAAATTCGTCGCGCGAGGCCCTGCCCAACCAGCCGGCGGTTGGTAAAATAAGGCAGCGCTGTTCTCTCACGGCAAATCAGCAACCGGGACGATCATGCTAAGACCTCGCCTGACTACACGAGCTTTGTGTCTGTTTGTCGGCTGCTTTCTGCTCATTTCTGGACCGGCCAAAGGACAAGCGCCGGTTTCCCGGCAGGCAGCGGGCTTTCTGACGCGAATATTCAAGGACGAATCGGGCGACCACAAATACGTGGTTTTCGTGCCGCACACTCGTCCGCCGGCAAAATGGCCGGTGATTCTGTTTCTTCACGGCGCTGGCGAACGGGGAAATGATGGCGTGCTCCCCACGACGATCGGGCTGGGACCTTTGGTCCGTTTGCGCGAGGCCAATTTTCCGTTCGTGGTCGTCTTCCCGCAATGTGAAAACATGCACACGCGGCTGCTGGCGGGCTGGTCTCTCGATTCGGCCGACGGCCAGCGCGCGCTGAAAATCCTGGAACAGGTCGAGAAGGACTTCAACGTCGATTCCAAGCGCGAAATTCTGACCGGTTGGTCGATGGGGGGCTATGGAGCCTGGGAGATGGCCGCGGCATTTCCCGAACGCTGGCTGTCGGTCGTGCCTCTTTCCGGCGGAGGCGACGTGGCCTGGGCCGAAAAATTGAAAAACGTTCCGATCTGGGCGTGGCATGGCGCCAAAGACAAGACCGTCCGCCCCGAACAGTCGCGAAGAATGATTTCTGCGATTGAGGCGGCCGGCGGACATCCACGTTACACCGAACTGGCAGAGGGCGACCACAACGTCTGGAAACTGGCGTATGACGACGACTCGCTCTACGCCTGGATGCTCAGTCCCAAGGGCGATCCGGCCAGGCTGCCGGCCGTCACGGCTCGCCCGCGCGCGGCGGCCGGACAGCCACAGCTCGTCATTGCCGAACCCGCCTTCGTCCCCGCGCTCGAAATGCCTCGCGCGGCCTACGCGCGTGTGGGCAACGAAGCGCTGGCCGTACTGGCCGATGCCATTCCAAAGATCGTACCTCGCGATTCGCTCGTGGGGCGCCTCAACGACATTTCGGATTACACAGAAGCCCAGGGTTATGGGTTCAGCGTCTATATGTCGGGACTGAGCTACCAGGCGCAGCTCGCGCGGGCCCACGTCAAGGCGTACCGTCAAGACCGCTTGAACGTGCAACTGGGACTCAGCAATGTCCTCGTGACGATCGGAGGAACGTCGCTCAGCGGAGATCGACATTCGGCCCAGGCCGGCCCCATCAGCATCGGCATCGGCCACCGCCGTCCCGTCTGGCTGAGCTTCGATGTGACTCCCGAGGTGGTCGACCGCAAACTGAAGTTTCGGCACGTCGGCACGACGTTCAGCATTCCGGACGATAACTGGTATGTGACGGCGCCCGCAGGCGTGTCGACGCATGGCTTCGGAATGACCGAATCCAAGGTTTCGAACGGCCTGGTGAGCGGCCTGTACGGCAAGAAGCACACCATGGAACAGCAGGTCGCCGCGGTCGTTCCCCGATTTATTGCCGAGCTGGAAAAAAGGTTCGATGTCGCCGCCTTTGGCAAGCCCGTGACCGGCATTTGGCCTCTTCCCGTCTATCAACCGCGATTGAAACTCTGGCCCGAGCAAGTCAGCACCGACGAACATGGAGTCTCGCTGGTGCTGGGGGCTACGGCCGCGGCAATCGATCCCACGAAACCCGCAAAACAAGTGCGCGCGGTGCGGCCTCTGGGCGTTCCCGTGGGCGACGTCCCCAAATCGACAAAGCTGCAAGTCGCGCTCGTTCCCGATATGCTCGCGCCGCTTTCGGAATTGCTCGTTCAGGCCGATGTGGCGCGCGTCCACGTGGCCGACACGCCTTCCGAGGCAATGGCCAAGCTGGCCGACCCGGCCGTGCTTGCCGAAGCGATACCCGAGCTCAAACGTTACGGCGGCCAGCTTCAGGTCTGGAGCGAGCTTGTTCTCACCGGTCCGATCGACGTGGTCGACGTCCCCGGCAAGAGTCCTCAACTCGAAGCCAAGCAGCTTAAGCTTTTGGTATCGATCAAAACCGAGTCTTCAGCCTCCGACTGGAAGCCGTGTGCCGAATTCGACGTAACGTTGCGTCAGACGTTTTCTCCCAAGTTGGCCAAGCTCACCTCGCTCACGCGCGCCGTCGCGCTCAATCCCGATGGAGCGGCGCAGATCGACGTTAAAGGTCAGTTCGCTTCCGGCTATGAGGCTCAAGACCGGCAAATCGATGTTGAGCGCGTACAGACGCTCTTGGCCGCGGGATGGGACGACTTCATCAGCGTCAGCGGGCCGCCTCAGGCTAACCTGCCTGATATCGACCTGGGATATACGAAGCTGCGGGCCGACGACATTGGCTGGTCGGCGCCGGAATTATACGCCGTCTTCGGTCCTCCGGGAGTGAAGATCACCAACTCGAGCGACAAGCCTCTGAGTTATGAAACCAAGGGCCCCTACAGCGATTGGGGCGGGCCCTATACGCTCAAACCGGGAGCGTCACACGATTTCCCGATCGCCTACCCGATGCTTTTCCGTCGACGCGTCGCGGCGGGCTACCAGATGTTCACGCTCCCCGCCGGCTCTCATTCTGAATTTCGCACGAAAGCGGCTGGAACGCCCCCCGACCTTTACAAGGCACGCGAACCTGACGAGATCGCGAAATCGGTCGACGGCCTACCGGAACCGACCCCCGACGATAAGAAATAGCGATTGTTCGGCGCGTATCTCCCACGTTCCGCGCCGCTCGTCAATTGTTGCGGCGCGAATCTCCAATGTTCGGCGCGTGGTCTCCTGACCCCGCCGCGGCGGCGACCGCAGGTCTCCTGAGCGTGATCATGCGCGGATGGTTGCTGATTGCGGCTTTAGCGACGCTTGAGGAGACCTGCGGTCAACGCCGTGTGGCTCGGGGGGAGACCGGCCACAACGGGGTCGGGAGACCAGTCAAATGGCGGCGGCGAAGCACGGCGGCTATAGTGGATTCTCTCAGAATTCAGGAGCCGCTGGTGCCGATCGAACAAATTCCCTCCTCCGAAGACTGCCCGCCGGGCTTGGCCAGCCCGGCCACGGGCGGTAACGCCGCGGTATCAGGGCCACCGCAGAGGGGCGAATTGCCTCCACCGGTCACCGGCGGACAGGCCTGGCCCAAATCTTCGGCATGCGGTCGCGTCAGCGACTTCTGGGCGCTCGTCGGTTGCAACGCGATCGTGTTCGTTTCCAGCGTGTGCATCATGGTGCTGGAGCTCACCGCGTCGCGACTCATCGCACAGTACGTCGGTCAATCGCTTTATACATGGACGTCCGTAATCGGCGTCGTGTTGGCGGGAATCAGCATCGGCAATTATCTGGGAGGTTGGCTGGCCGACCGTTACCCGCCGCAAAGAATACTCGCGCGACTGTTTCTCGCGTCGGGCGTGTTGACGCTGAGCGTTCTGTTTTTGAACGGCTGGGCCGCGAACGCGAATCGTCCCGCGGGAACCACCTGGCAAGCTTGGGTGATGCTGGTCGTCGCCTGGGTATTCTTCCTGCCGG
>DATGKC010000597.1:0-5384 GCA_035294845.1 Planctomycetaceae bacterium
CCGCGCGGGCGGTTCGCTCAATGATACGGCTTTGACGGCCCTTTTGATGGAAACGACCCGCTCAAGCCAGTATGGGCTTAACCACGTCTCCAGCGACATCCGTGAGGCGGAAGTCGCGCCCCTGAAACCTGTAGATCAGCCGTAGGTGGTCGATTCCCAATAAATGCAAGATCGTGGCGTGAAAATCGTGCACGTGGACGACATCGTGCACCGCCTGATACCCCAGCTCGTCGGTGGCGCCGTGGGAAATCCCCCCCTTTATGCCTCCGCCGGCCATCCAAATCGAAAATCCCTTGATGTGATGATCGCGGCCGTCGCCCTGCGCCATCGGCGTGCGGCCGAATTCGCCTCCCCAAACCACCAGCGTATCTTTGAGCATGTCTCGCTGTTTGAGGTCCTTGATGAGGGCCGCGCAGCCCTGGTCGACCTCGGCTGCCGTCCCGGCCGAATGCACCTTGACCGCACCGTGGTGGTCCCAATCGCGGTGATAAAGCTGAATGAACCGCACGCCTCGCTCGGCCAGCCGGCGGGCCAACAGGCAATTGGCGGCGAACGACCCGTCGCCCCCCTGCGTGCCATAGAGATCGAGAATGTGCTTGGGCTCGTTCGACACGTCGATCAGCTCAGGAACGCTGGCCTGCATGCGGAAAGCCGTTTCGTAGGCGCTGATGCGGGTGGCGATTTCGGGATCGTCGACCGCCGCGTTTTCCAATTGATTGAGCCGCTGCACGGCGTCGACGATTTCGCGCTGGCGTTCATTGCTGACGCCGGCCGGATTTCGCACGTACAAAACGGGGTCTCCCTTTGAGCGAAACTCGACTCCTTGAAAACGGCTGGGAAGGAACCCGCTGTGCCATTGCCGCGCGGCCACCGGCTGCGCCTGGCCGAACTTGCCCGTGGACATCATGACCACGAACCCCGGCAGATTTTCGCTGTCGCTTCCCAGGCCGTAGTTGATCCAGGCGCCCATGGCGGGGCGCCCTGAGATCGTCGTCCCCGTGTTCATAAACGTATGCGCCGGGTCGTGGTTGATCGCCTCGGTCATGATCGAGCGGACGATGCAGATGTCGTCGGCGACCGAGCCGATTTGCGGAAAGATTTCGCTGATTTCCTGCCCCGAGTCGCCGAATTTCTTGAACTTGTGCTGGGGCGCAAAGCACGTCAGCTTGGCTCCCTGAAGCTGGGCGATGGGCTTTCCTTTGGTGAACGACTCGGGCATCGGCTGCCCGTGCATTTCGGCCAGCTTGGGCTTATTGTCCCACGTCTCCAGATGCGAAGGCCCACCCGCCATGCAAAGGTAAATCACGCGCTTGGCCTTGGCTGCATGGTGCAAGGGATGGACGACCCCGGCCCACTTGTCGACCGCCGGCGCGCCGTCGGCGGCTCTGAGCAGACTGGCATCCGGTGAAATGCCAGGCCTCAAAAACGAAGCCAAAACCGCCGTCCCGATTCCGGCGGTGCTGGTCCGTAGAAATGTGCGGCGGTTGACGTCTGAATAAAGCCGATTATCCAATTCCATTTATTAAGCCTACCCTTCGAAATATTTGATCGACAGGACGACCACCAAGCGATCCTGTTCGTGCACTTGATAAACCACCGAAAGCGGACGCACGATCGCAATTCGGTCCTTCGCCGAACGCGATTCACCGAAGGTTTCGGGAGACGCCCGCAATCTCGCATCAATCTCGTTTGCCGCCTTGGTGATCGATGACCGATCGTCCGTTTCCGTCCAAATCTTCGCAAGTTGTGTTTCCGCTCGAGGCTTCCAGACTACAGTGAATTTCATGATTTCTGCAGCCGCCCGAGAATCTCCGACAGCGGCTTGCCGCCCGGTTCTTGTCTCGCGGTTTCGATCTCTTCGTCGGTGAACAGATGCCGGGCGCGCTCGTATAACAGTTTCATATACTCGGCCTCGGGGAGAAACCGTCCCACGGTGCGACCGTCCTCGTCACGAAACTCGACCTCGTGCTCCAGGTCCCTCAGCTTTTCGCGCAATAGCTTGTCGATGACGATCGTGGTCATGAGAAATCAGCTCCTGGTCATCATTTCATGCAGATTGAAAATCACTCGCGCAATGGATGTCCAGGCCGCCAGTTCCGGCGCGCTCATCGCCGGCGGCATCGGCTGCTCGCCCACGTGCAAGAGATCCTCGGCCGATTTCGGGTCGGCTCGATAGGCGGCCAGTTGCCGTCCGTATAGCTCCTCCAAAATCGCCGCCTCGTCCGGTCGCGGCGAGCGCGAAAGCGCCTCGCGATAAGCAAACTTGAGCCGCGACGCCGTGTCGGCGCCCCCCTCGCGCACGATGCGTTCGGCAAACACTCGGGCCGCTTCGACGTACGACGGATCGTTCAAGAGCGCCAGCGCCTGAAGCGGCGTATTCGAACGCGGCCGTTCGGCCGTGCATTCTTCGCGCGTCGGCGCGTCGAATGCCTTAAGGCTCGGGTGCAAAAAGGTGCGGCACCAGTACGTGTACAGTCCTCGGCGATACAAGCCGTCCCCCTTGTCGGCCTGCCATTCCCGCACGGGGAAATTCAAATAGGCCCAATACAAAGGAGGCTGATACGGTTTCGCGCTCGGGCCGCCCAGATGATCGACCAACGTCCTGCTGACGGCGAGCACGTTGTCGCGCACTATTTCCGCATCCATCCGAAATCGCGCCTGCCGGGCCAGCCATTGATTGTAGGGGTCGCGCTGCCGCAAGCCTTCGCCGGCCTGCGACGATTGGCGGTACGTTCCCGACATAACCATCATTTTCAGCATTCGCTTGGCGTCCCAGGCCCGGCTCCCCTCGGGCGCCATATACTCCATTGCCAGCCAGTCAAGCAGATGGGGATGGGTTGGCGGCGTTCCCTGCGAGCCGAAGTCTTCGATCGAGCGGACCAGCCCCTGCCCGAACGCGATTTTCCAGAGCCGGTTGACGAACACGCGCGCCGTCAGCGGATTCTCGGGTGAAGTCACCCAGTTGGCCAGGTCCAGCCGCGTCAATCGGACCTCCGGCGGCGATCCCTGGCGGCCCGTCAAGAAGCCTGGCGCTGCGGGAGGCACCACTTCGCCCGATTCGTCCAACCAATTCCCGCGCGGAAGAACGCGCATGACCCGCGCCGGGCCCGACGTCGACACCAGCGTCGTGCGCACCGTGCTGAACAGGGCGTCTCGCTGCTTTTGCAACTCGGCCAATGCGGCGCGAGTGGCCGCAAGCTGCGGCGCAACCGTGCGGAAGTACGCGGCCAATTCCTGCGTTTGCTTTTCCGAGCGCTGCGCGCGTGCCAACGCGATGATCTCGGTGATGTTTTTGGGCATGCCGTTCTCGGCCCCCGCGCGGATGGGCCGCCCGGCTGTCGTCACGGCCAGGCGAAATCGGCCGATGGTGTGCGAGCTTCCGTAGTTTTGTTGCATGGCGACGCCCAGCGCAACTTCACCCCCCTCGCCCAGATCGCTCATCAATTCGAAAACGGCGGAACTTTCGCGCCCCACGTGATCGAGAATCGCCCAACCTGTTTCCGCTTTGCCGTCGGCGGCGCTTGTGATCGCGTAATCTTTCTGAGAATGCGTGGCCGTGACGGCCGACCATTCCAGCGGCTTGCCGGCGGCCTCGGCGGTGAATTCGTTCAGGACGAAATTGCCGTTGGCGGCGCGGCCCGGTCCTTTCGCCGGCTGCGAATCGTCGGGGAGCACCTCCAGGCGCAGCGCCGTCACGCCTTTGAGCGGCGTCGAAAACTTGAGCTCATACGTATCGGTCGCCGGATTCGCCCCACCGGCCAGAACCGATCCGTCGTCGTGCACTTTGAGCTGGGCCCCCTGTTTCGAAACCGCCTCGATGGGCTTGAGTACGACCCATTCGACCGTGCTTTTTCGGAATGACTCCTCCCACTCGGCTTGGGCCACATCCAATTCGGGCGTTTGCGTATCGAGCACCGTGCGCAGCGGTTTGATCTGTTCGTCGAATTGCGCCAGGCGCGCGGCTTCTTCGGGCGTGGGAATTTTCGTCCCGGGCTGCTCGCCAACCGCCGTTTCCTGGATGTCGGCGAAAAACGCGGCCACGCTGTAAAAATCGCGAGTCGTGTACGGGTCGTACTTGTGGTCGTGGCATTCGGCGCATCCCAACGTGCCGGCCATCCAGACCGACGAAAAATTGCGCACACGATCGGCCGAATATTTCGCCATATATTCCTTGGCCTGGGCGCCCCCCTCGCGCGTCGTCATCAGCAGACGGTTGTAGCCCGATGCGATTTTCGTCGCCGTCGTGGCATTGGGCAGAAGATCGCCCGCAAGCTGCTCGAGCGTAAACCGATCGAACGGCATGTTGTCGTTGAAGGCGTTGATCACCCAGTCGCGATACATGTCGCGGTCTTCGTGGTTGTCGCCGTGGTAGCCGTTTGTGTCGGCGTAGCGCACAAGGTCGAGCCAGTACATGGCCATCCGCTCGCCGAAGTGCGGCGATGCCAGCAGCCGGTCGACCAGCTCCTCGTAGGCGCCCTCCCGCGCGTCATTGACGAAGCCATCGACTTCTTTCGGAGTGGGAGGCAGGCCGACCAGATCGAACGACAGCCGGCGGATCAGCGTCACGCGGTCGGCTTCCGGCGATGGCTCGAGCGTTTTTTCCCGAAGCCGTTGCAAGATGAACTTGTCGATCTCATTGCGCACGAATCCTCGATCATCGCCAACGTCGGGAACCGTGGGCCGGTCGGGCTTGAGATAGGCCCAATGCCCCTGCCACTGGGCGCCTTGCTCGATCCACCGCTTGAAGAGGTCGATCTCGTTTTTGGAAAGCTGACGCAGCGCCTCCGGAGGGGGCATTCTCTGTTTTTCATCCGTATCGACGAGCCGCACGTAGAGCTCGCTCTCTTCGGGCTTATTCGGCACAACCAGCGCGTACCCGCCGCGGTCCTTGTAAACGTCTTCTTTCACGTCCAGGCGCAGATCGGCTTTGCGGCGATTTTTATCGGGGCCGTGGCATTGAAAGCAGACGTCGGAAAGGATCGGGCGAATTTCGCGATTAAAATCGACCTTGGCGCCGACTCCCTCAGCGCCGAGAGCCGCGCGAGTGAAAAACGCCCACACGATCAGCCACACCCGCACAGACTGCTTCATCGAGCTCTTCCCCTTTCAAGCCATGTTTCCTCGCCAGTTTAACAATTTGCGCGAACCGAATCACTACATTATTAATTGTCGCACGGATTACGTTGCCCGGCGGTTTGGAAATCATTTTGGCGGGAGTTGACAATCGGGAATGAACGGCTATTATAACGTCACGCTTGCGGCAGATGACGCCGGCCACGAGTCCCGCGTTTTCAAAAAAGTGGATCACTGCGGGAGAGGTCTCGGCGGTCATCTGTTTGCGTGTTCTTTGGCAATTTGGTTGGAGAGCCCTGAGAAGGTCGGCG
>DATGKC010000598.1:0-4648 GCA_035294845.1 Planctomycetaceae bacterium
CCACCTTCACGTTCGAGGCATCGATCGTGACGACCTTTTGGTTGAAAAGGCCCGTCCAGCCTGAACCGAACTCGGATGACTGAATCAGGGCGGCATTATAGGTCAGGTTTGCGACCGGACTGAAACTTCCTCCCCGTGGCAGTCTCGAAAACAACACGAGATTGCCGTTGCTGACGTTGACGCCGCTGCTGGGAGAACTGGCGTCAGTCGGCGCGGCGCCGGCTGCTTGCCTCGCCGACGAACAGCACGTCGAGCGGCTGAGGCAGGGGACGTCGAGGCAGACGACCGATGCGCCGCGGCTTTTGCCTGGCGGCGGAGGCATTGGGACCGGACGAGATGGGACCGGCATCGACGGCACGACGATCACAGAGCCGCCTGAGAGTCGCTGGCCGCCGTATGAGGCGTCAGCCGAGTTGCTCCCCACGGCACTGCTGCTTGTCGGGGGTCCAAGGCAGACGCCCCCGGTGCATCCACCGCCGCTACCCGGGCTTCCGGCGCCCGGCGGCGGTCCTGTGGTCTGCACGTCGCAACCGGGGTCGGTTGGTATGCAATAGTTGATCAGCATTTGGGTCGGCTGGTACGTGCAGGCGACAACGCCGCTGCAACCGAAGTTCCCCCCGATGCAGATGCACCACGGTGGCGCGCCGGGATACGTCACGGGGCCGGAACCAAGATTGGCGACGCAGCCGCCGGTGTTGGGCGGATTGCAGGCCCACTGCTGAGGATCGAAACCGGCCGCGGGGGCGACGGCGAGCAACTGGGCGACGGAAGCGCTGAGATCACACCCGGAATTCGGATTTGTTCCGACGTACGTCAGCGCCGGGATTCCCGTGATGCAGTCTTTGAAACCCTCGATGTACCACTCCGGCTTCGAAGGATCGGTGCCGTTGAGCATCTTCAAGTCGGCGCTGAGGTTGCCGTCGTCCGCCTGGGCAATGGTAAAGAAAAAAGTGCCCAGCGTGCAGTATCCCGGCGTCACCAGCGACCACTGGCAGCCGACGGGACCCGTCGAACGATTAAGGATGAAGGTGCCGTTGAGGGAGACGCACGAAATGCACGCGCCGTTTTTAATGCCCGCTAGCATCAACTGGTACTGCTGCGGCACGCCACCGGGACAGCCGCAGTCGCTGCAATTGGAATACGTCGTCGACATGGCGAAACCTCAGGTGAATGACGCGTGAGGAGTCGGAATTCATAGACTTGGCAACTTTGTGCGTGGATCCGATCTACGGCTCATGCCGATCATGCTCGGCGATGGGATTCCACGCCGTCACGTATATAAAGACCGCGCCCTGCGGCAAATCAAGACAAATCGTTCCAATTCGGGCGATGATTCAGAATTGATTTTGCCCGCGCTCGAAAAGTTTACGCGTCTTCTCTAACCCGAACGCACTGAGCGACCATCCCTTAACCTGATGCCGTCTCGGGCCCCGTCACCGAAACGCTCTGAGCTGGATTCTTTCGGCCCTTCAGGCCGGCCCATTGTATGCCGGTGGTGCAACGTGTGGCCACAGTGTCGCATTAGCTGTAGGGATGTCTGAATTCTCACGAAGTTCAGCTACGGAATTCTCTACCGAAGCGCCCCGGGCGCTTCGCCGCGGCGGCTGTTGTCGAGAAAGCCTTGCAACAGGATTTGAGCGGCCAGCATGTCGCGCAGCGACTGCCGTTTTTTGGGGCCGAGATGAGCGGCTCGCAGATGTTCGTCGGCGAGCGCAGTCGTGTAGCGCTCGTCAGAGAACAAGAGCGGGCGCTGGGTGATTTGTGCCGCCCACAGGCCAAAGGCCCGGGCCTCACGCGCCTTTTCTCCCTCATCGCCGCTCATGTGTACGGGGAGGCCAACCACCAGTCCCACCACATTGTGCTCGTCGACCTTCTCGACGAGATGACGCTGGTCTTGCAATGGGTCGCGGCGGAGATATGTTTCGAGCGGCGTGGCAATCGTTTGCTCGGCATTCGAGAGAGCCAGTCCCAGCCGCTTCGTGCCGAAATCGAGCCCCAAAAGCCGCCCCCGCGCGGGAAAATCGCTGCGGCAAATCGCATCCGAAATGGTCTCAGTTTCAGGCGGCTCTGACTGAGTCCCAAGCTCGGTCTGGCCTTTGCCGGACGGCTGTTCGCCACCCTGCTCGCGCGATCGACGTTCAGAGAAATCGCTCATAACCACGCTCCTCGAGCAGCGCCACCAGTTTTCTGATCGCCGACTCATCTCCTTTCGGCGCGATGAGCGTCGCATCGGCCGTATGCACGACGACGAAATCGGTCAGTCCGATCGTGGCGACCAGATGCGAGGCCGTCGAGCGAATCACGCAGCCCTTCGTGTCGATCTGGCAGGTCATTCCGCTGGACGTGTTCCCCTCGTCGTCGGTTCCCAAAACGCCGGGTAGCGCCTGCCAGCTCCCCACGTCATCCCACTCGAACGATGCCGGAACGACGAATACGCCGTCATCGGGCGAATTTCGCGCAGCAAGCGGCTCAAGCACTCCGTAGTCGATCGAAATCGACGGCATCCTGGGAAACTCGTCTTTGAGCGCCGCCTCCCAGCCGTGCGACTGCGCGCTACGTTCCAATCGTTCGAGCCCGTCGTAGATCGCCGGCTGAAACTCTTTGAGCAGCTCCAGAATACGCGCCGCCCGCCACACGAAAATTCCCGAGTTCCAAACGAAATTGCCGCCCGCCAGGAATCGGCGGGCCGTTTCGAGCGTCGGCTTTTCGCGAAACGATCTGACGCGCGAAGCGCCGCCCTCGCCAGCGGAAGCCGGCTCACCGCGCTCGATGTATCCGTACCCGGTCGCCGGGTACGAGGGTTCGATCCCCAAGAGGACGCTGGCGCGCGGTTGACGGTCGATGAGTCCGAGAGCCCTCTCGACCGTCGCGCGAAACTCGCTCTCGGGGCGGATCAAATGGTCCGCGGGGGTGACGAGCACGACGGCATCGGGGTCGTTTCGCCAGATTTGCCAGGCGGCAAGCCCGATGCAGGGGGCCGTATTTCTCCCGCAGGGTTCCAGCAAAATGTGTTCACGGGCTAATTCGGGAAGCTGGCGCGACGTTTCTGCGGCGTGGGCCGCGTTGGTGACGACGCGCATGTTCGCCGTGGGAATCCACGTCCGACAGCGGTCGGCCGCCTGGACGAGCAAGCTGCGCTCGCCCGCGAGCGTCAGAAACTGCTTGGGCCTGGCCCGCCGGCTCTCTGGCCAGAACCGCGTCCCGCTTCCGCCGGCCATGATGACAAGATACAGCATGGAGAGCTCATGCCTCGAGATACACCGGGCCGTTGAATTGCAAATTATGGTCGAGTTTTTCTGCGAGCTGGCCGGCATCCAGAGCATACAGCGGGCTGATCTCGACGGGAAGGTCGGCGGCGACCGGCTTTCCAGCCGATCGCAGCCAGCCGGCAAACAGCCGCGACATGCTGCGCCGCACGTGATCTGCCGAAAAATCGCCGCTGCTGTTTTTGAGCGGGCAGAATTCGTCTTCGCGCCGCGCCTCGACCACGAGCGACCGCTCGGCCAAGGGGAGCGCGTCGAAAATGAAACGTTCGAACTTGACGGCGTTTTCCCCGGCGGGTTCGACGAGTCGGCCTGCGTCGTCGAGACAGGGAACTTTTTTGATCGCCCGGTGAAAGGGGAGCTCGACCTTGTGTTGCATCAGCCTCTCGAAAAACGACCGGCTGAAAACGTGCATCGCCGTGCTGCCGGCCCAGAACAACAGCTCGCCGTGCGCATCGCGGCGCGCGGCCTCTTCCTGCGGCAAGTCGCTGTATTCGATGACTTGGGTGCGCCCGTCAATATCGACGACGACGCCCATTTTTTCTTCAGGCGAAAGCTTGGCGACCACCTTGGTCGAAACTTCGCAGGCGCTCTGCGCATGAAAGCCCAGAAAGGCAGGATCGCAAACCCGCGCCAGCGGATTATCGACCTGGTGGTAATACAAAAAGTCGATGCCCCGGCGCCGCATATCGTCGATCAGATTGGAGCGGGCCAAAGCGTCCAACAGCCCGCCATGCCCATCGGGGTTTAGCGCCAATTCATCCTTGGCGGCCAGCAGCAGTCGGCCGGAGTCGCGCTCGACGGCGGGCATATTCCCCTGACGAAAAAACATGACGTTGCGGTGGTCGAGCCCGAAGTGCCGATGGCTCTCGAAGAACTCCACCGTCTCTTCGTGCGTTTTGTGACTGGTCATCACGTAATACGGAATCGGGGCGCCCGACCGCTTCGACCGCGCCACGACTTGCTCGGCCAGCAGTTGAAACAGCGATTTGCCGCTGACGGCCGCAATCGGAAACTTTCCCTTAGCGTGCGGAAACCCCAGCCGCGTCCCTTCGCCGCCGGCAACGAGAATCACTCCGACTCGGCCGGCCCGCAGCAGCTCTTCACCCGCCTTCCATGCCGCGTCGTAATCCAGGCAGTCTCCTGCGCTTGCCGGCACGCGCACCAATTGGGCGGGCGGAACGGCGCGGCGAGCTTTTTGGGCCGGCGATTCGTCTACGGAGGTCTGCGAGCTCGCGGAGCGCCACAAGTCGGCGATCTGCTCGAAGTCGATCTCTGCAATCTGCGATAAGAGTCTCTCGCGCTGCGATGGATCGAGCTCGCTCCACCAGTGCAAAAGATGCTCTTGCCGATGCAGTCGAAGCAGCTCCTGGATATCGTGAGCT
>DATGKC010000599.1:0-9440 GCA_035294845.1 Planctomycetaceae bacterium
GAATGGAATGAAGAACCGCGGATTTCGCGGATACGCGCGGATAAACACGACGAGGGTCAATTTGTGCATCCGCGCGTATCCGCGAAATCCGCGGTCATTTTCTTTTTGATCGGTTCGGTTGCGGCCTTCGGCCGCGCTGGGTGTTTCGTGGTTACCTCCTTTTTCGCGCTCGCTGAGAGAAGAACCACGAAACCTTCGGATCACACGAAGACAATTTCTATTCGTATCTTGGCTGATCGGCGCTCGCTCCGCAGTTGCGCACCGCATCGGCACTTGTTTGACGCGAATGGGTCCCTTACTCGAAAGCGGAAATCCCGGTGATCTTCTCTCCCAGAATCAAAAGGTGCATGTCTTCGGTTCCCTCGTAGGTTTTGACGCTCTCGAGATTGGCCATGTGACGAAAGCATTGATGCTGCCCGAGGATTCCCACGCCCCCCAGAATGTCGCGCGTCGTGCGGGCGATTTCTAGCGCGGCGGCGACGTTGTTGCGCTTGGCCATCGAGATTTGCACGAACGTCGCCTTTCCGGCCTCCTTAAGCTGTGCCAGCCGCCAGGCCAGAAGCTGGGCTTTGGTCAGCTCCGTGAGCATCAGCGCCAGTTTGCGCTGCACGAGTTGGAAAGCGGCGATCGGATGTCCGAATTGGATTCGCCGGCCGGCATACTCGCGGGCCTCTTCGAAGCAGGCCATCGCCGCTCCCAAGACGCCCCAGGCAATCCCGTAGCGGGCGTGATTCAGGCATAATAAGGGCGATTTCAGTCCCCCTGATTTCGGCAAAAGACTGTGGGCCGGGACGACGCAGTTGGTAAACGCCAGCCGGCTGGTGTTCGCGGCCCGCAGCGACAATTTCCCTTCGATCAACTCGGCGGAAAAACCCGGCGTTCCCTCTTCGACGAGAAAGCCGCGAATGGCCTGAGGGCTCGCAGGATCGACGCCCGGCTCGCCATCGACTTTGGCCCAGACCACGGCCACATCGGCAATCGTCCCGTGGCCGATCCACATCTTCTTGCCGTTGAGCACATAGCCTTGCGGCGTTTTTTTGGCGGTCGTCGTCATTCCGGCCGGGTTCGACCCGAAATCGGGTTCGGTAAGGCCGAAGCAGCCCAGCTTTTCTCCCCTGGCCATAGCGGGAAGCCATTCTTGCTTCTGTTCTTCAGAGCCGAACATATGGACGGCGTTCATGGCCAGCGCGCCCTGAACCGAGGCGAAAGTCCTGAGGCCGCTGTCTCCCCGTTCGAGCTCCTGCATGATGAGCCCGTATTCGAGCGCCGTAAGCCCCGCGCAGCCGTAGCCCTCGATCGTCCCGCCGAATGCGCCGAACGAGGCGATTTGCCGCGCCACGGTGAGCGGAAATGTGGCCCGTTCGAAGTGTTCGGCCACCACCGGCATATAATACGTCTGGACCCAATGGCGTACGCGCGATCTGAGCTCGATGTCGGCCGGCGAAAGCAGCTCGTCCAATCGATAGAAATCGACGCCCTCAAAAGCCGTCGTAGATGGCAGTGGCGAGGCGGCCGGCTCGGAAGGATCTCGGCTCTTCGATTTATGGTGCGCCGCTTCTTTGGATTTTCGGCGCTTTTCATGCTTCATTATTCTCAGTCACCATCTTCCAGCAGGGGAGGCAGCGTGCGGGCCATTTCGATCAGAAACAGCCTTCGCAGCACATCGTAACCGCGGTCGTTCGGATCTTCAAAATTCTCCCAATACCAGTAATGCGGGTCGCGAGAGTCGTAGTGCGGCCGCCAGAATTTCAGGCAATGAATGCCGTGTCCCAGAAAGGCGTCGTGAATATTGACGAGATCGACGTTCTTATGTTTGTCGGCGGCCTGGGCAATGATCTCGTTATAGGCCCCAAGGATTCTTAAACCGTCGGGCCAGGGCGGGAGCCCGGCGCTCTCAGGATCGCCGACGCCATCTGTCGGGTCGTAAATATTGGCGATGAAGAATTGGCAACCGGCAGGGAACTTGTCGTCGAGCTTGTCGATGATTGCATCCAGCCGCGACCTGAAGTTCTCGATCCACGGCCGGGCCTGCTCGACCGTCGCGCCGTACATGGCGCCTTCTCGCGGGGGCGTCCTGCCGTAATCGTGAATAATGTCGTTTCCGCCGGTCGTCATCACAATGATGCCGAACGTTTCTTCGTCTTGAACCCCCAGTTTGGGAACCAGCTTTTCGAGGCATTCGAGCGAGGTGCTTCCCGCGAGTGCGAGGTTCCTGTGAGTCAGGTTGGGCAAGACCTTCGACAAACACTTCCCTTGCATATCGGCAAATTCGTCGGGCGGATTGGCGACGAGCCGGCTGAAATAGCCCATCCCTGTCGTCGCGCCGTAGCCCTGAGTCACGCTGTCGCCAATGCCGACCAACAGCACTTTGCGATCGCTCCAGGTGTACTCGAACTTTTCTGCGGGAACGGCAGGGCCCGCGGAACCTCGGCCCATCGGCCGGGTGTGCCAGTAGTGGCGATACCCCATTCCGCCGGCGAGCACGAGCACGAGGGCAGCCGAAAGCCAGACCAGGCGCGAACCTTGTCGGCGCTGCGAGGGCGCTGGCGGAGCGGTCGGTGTCGTCATGGGAAACATCGTCGTCAGAAGCCGCGCGGGGCTGGACTTCGCCCCCGCGACGCGCCACACTGAGATTGCGGTTGCAGGACCGCACTTCACTGAACCGACCATTCTACACAAGAACCGGGGACAGAACATCGTGGATACGATCAAAGAGCGTCTGGGGCGGGGCGAAATCCTGTTGGTGGCGGCGGTCGGCCGCATCGTGCACCATAATTTGGTCCAGATGATCGGCCTCCACGGCGGTTTCCATGCGATCTGGTTCGACATGGAACACATGGACTACCCCACGGAAAAGCTCGAAATCGGCGCTCTCGCCTGCCGCAGCCTGGGAATGGACTGTTTCGTGCGCCTGGCCGCCACCGATTACGCCGCCGTGACGCGGACGTTCGAGGCCGGGGCCGGAGGCGTGATGGCGGCCCAAGTTCGCTCGGCAGCCGAGGCCGAGCAGCTCGTCACATGGGCCAAATTCCACCCGCGCGGTTGCCGCGGATTGAACACGGCCGGCTGGGACGCGCGATTTGCGACGATTCCCCCCGCGAAGTTCGCCGAGCAGTCGAATCGCGAGACGTTCGTCGCTATTCAAATCGAAACGGTCGAAGCACTCGAGGAATGCGACAAGATTGCGGCCATCGACGGCGTCGACATGCTCTTTCTCGGCCCGGCCGACATGAGTCAGAACCTGGGCGTGATCGGCGATTTTCTCAATCCGAAGTGCATGGCCGCCATCGACCGCATCGCCGCTGCGTGCAAGCAGCACAAAAAGCCGTGGGGCGTGGTGCCCGTCAACCCGGATTACGCGGCGATGTGCGTCGAAAAAGGATGCCGGCTGCTGTCCGTCGGCTCCGACGTGCGGATCATCAACCAGGGGATCGAAGGGGTCAAGCACGCCTACGCGAAATTCTTCGGCAGCTCGTAATTGTTCTTCGCGGTGGCGGGAAACGAATAGCGCGTTATTCTTCGGCGAGTTGTTTTAGCAGATCGTCGATCTCGCGATGAGCGGGTTGCGACTGCATAATGATCAATTTGCCCGGAAGCGCCTCGATTGAGGCTGTCGGCGGCTCAGCATAATGGAGTATCTCGGCTGACGTAAGAGTCACCTGAAGCAAGGTGACCAGGCCGTTGATGAGGGCGTTGCCGACGCTCCCGGATGCCTTGAACTCATCACTCTCGGCGATTGCCGGCGATTCCCCGTCGGCCGTCGTCACAGCCATGCCGATCTCGCCTCCGAAGATTTGCACTCCAGTTTTGACGATTGAACCGATTGATTCCGCCAGAACGGGCGTCTGTTTCAATTGCTCGCCCAAATCGCCGATCTGCGAGCGCCAGCTCCAGGGTCGCACCGCGTGGCGGATCGTGCCGGCAAGTTGCTCGCTGGTCAGATCCGGAAGGTGTTTCACCGAATAAACGCGCGTTTCCTTGTGCAACAGAGCGTTCATCCGGGTCGTGATCAAAAGGCCGTCTTCTTCCACTACATAGTCCCAAAGCATGGCGTTCGTTAGCGGTACCGGAAGGCCGCCCAACTTCGACCCGGTATCCGCCGGGAGTGCATCGAGCGCGTGTCGCAAGATCGCGGCAACGCTGCCATTTTTCAGATCGACCATATGCACGTGCAGTTCGGCTTTTTGCAGCGTCCCCATAGCTGGCTCTTCGCCGTCGGTCGTCTCGGGTTTCGAAATCCGAACTTCGTCCGGCTGTGCTGATGATTCGGGTTTCGATTCGGCCACGGATTCGGACGGCGTCGCGCTGTCCTCCGATGGCGCCGTCGCGTCCGCCGCAGGAATCGAGTCATCGTCCGTTGAAGATAAGTCGGCGTCAGCGAGAACGTCGCCGACTCCAGCACGCAAACGGTACTCATCGAGCGCCTGAACTTGACGGGAAAGTTTAAACTCCGGTCCCGCCGGAAAATACTGAAGATCGTCCTTTAAACGAAACGCCGCGGGGAGCGTCTGGCCCCGCTTTAACGTGGTCGGCGACCGCACCCATCCGTCTCCCCGGATCGCGATGTCCCGCATCGCGGCAAACGTCGGCATATCGAAGCGAATCGACAGGTGATGCCGTTCGTGCAACTGCTCGAGAACTTCTTGCACCGACACGCGCCGGCGATCGCCGAAATCGAGCCCGGCGGGCGCCTGCAGTTGAGCTTCCATTTTTCGCCGACTCTGCGATACCGATTGCCAACGCGCCGGGCGTATGCGTGGAGCGGCAGCAGCCTGGCCAGGAGAATCCGATGTCGCGCGCGGCTCACCGGCCGTTGCCAGGCCGCTGAAAACAGGGCAAAAGACCAACGCGAATAGCCAGCGCTTCATCACCAATCCTCCTTGAAGGCGACAGGTTCATCCAATCTCAACGCAAACTATCGTTCGCCGGGAAATACAAGTCAAGACGGCTTGGATAATGCTGGAAAAATGAACCTGCGGCTGTGCGACCGCACGATTCGTGGTGCGACGTAAACGTCCGACGCGACCGGCGTCCATGCCAGCGGTTCTGCGACCCCACTTGGGGTCGGATGGATTGACAAAACACACGACCGGGGGTGGTCGCTGCGCGACGACCCCCGGCTAAAGATCTTGCACCGCTCATCGGGGGCGCTGCGCGGTTGGGTCCCGCTCCGATCTATCCGCGCGTATCCGCAATCCGCGGTCATTTACCTTCTTGGTTTCGGCCCAAGGTCGCGCTGGGCCAAATGTGGATCGTTTTTCTATAATTCGTTCCACTATTCATAGGCCGTGGCGGCGAGCGGGCCGCGACAAAATCTCCTATTCAAATCTCGTCGATCGCAGAATGAAAATCGAAACATGGCCATTGAGAAATGGCATTCTTGCGCTGCTTTTGACGTTGATTGTCGTGGCGGGCGCCGACCTCGCGCGGTGCGCAGCGGATCAACCGCGAAAAACCAAGAACGTCGTTGTGATAACTTACGATGGCTTGCGCTGGCAGGAGGTTTTCAGTGGCTGCGACGAGACGCTGCTCAATAAAGACCAGGGGGGCGGTGTTCGCGACGTGCCGGCGATCAAGGCCCGATTCTGGCGAGATACGCCCGAAGAACGGCGCGAAGCGCTGCTCCCGTTCTTTTGGAAGATAATCGCTCAAAAAGGGCAGGTATTCGGCGATCCGGCGCACCGCTGCCGCGCGCGGGTCACTAACGGCCGGAACTTCTCGTATCCCGGCTACAACGAGCTGCTCGCCGGGTTTGCCGACGACCGCATCGACTCGAATGCGAAGAAGGAGAATCCAAATGTCACGGTTTTGGAATGGCTGAATCGCCGGCCGGGATTCGCCGGCCGCGTGGCGGCGTTCTGTTCGTGGGATACGTTTCCCTGGATCATTAATCATGCGCGCAGCGGGATTCCCATCAACGCCGGGTGGTCGACGTTCGACACGGGCCCCGATCCCGTGCGGCTGGCAGCGCTCAATGACGCGATCCGCGACACGACTCATGTCTGGGAGAACGTCCGCGACGATGCGCTTACGTTTCACGGGGCGATCGAGTACGTGAAGGCGAAAAAGCCCCGCGTCTTGTACATTTCGTTCGGCGAAACCGACGATTGGGCCCATGAAGGTCGGTACGACTTGGTGCTCGACGCGGCCCGGCGGACCGACGGCTTTATCGAGAGGCTGTGGGACACGCTTCAGTCGCTGCCGGAATACGCCGCCCAGACGTCGCTTGTGCTCACCACCGATCACGGTCGTGGAGACACGCGCATCGAGTGGAAGAACCACGGCAAAGATACGGCAGGCTCGGACCAGATGTGGATTGCCGTCATGGGGCCCGACACGCCGGCCGCCGGCTGCCGCAGCGACTTGGACGTGACGCAAAGCCAGACGGCGGCGACGATCGCCGCCTTGCTGGGAGAAGACTATCACGCCGCAGTCTCGAAATCAGCCGCGCCGCTGCCGGGAATCGTAATGGCCGGAAGCGGGCAGTAGCCGTGCGACGGCGTTCTCATGATTCGCCAAGACATTTCCCGCGCACCAGTTCACTCCAAACGGAAATCGCGTTGGAGTGCCAGTGGTCGTTCGAATTCACGACCGCGACCAATCCCGCCGTGTCGAGGAACACAGGTTTCACGGCTTCCGCCTGCCAAAGCGGTAATCGTCGAAATTCTCGGCCAAATCCGTAATCCCCGTCGCAACCCGCAGGCCTTCGAGCGGGTCTTCTGTCGATGACGATTGCAACCCATTTTGACTTGTGCCGACTGGTTCGACGGTCACGCGAACCTGCGCATGTTCATGGAGCTCCAATTTCTGTAGCGGTTTGAGAACGCCGTCTTCGAAGATCGCATCCACGGTCTGAATCATGCGCTATGCTTTTCGGAGAGATCCTATGACCCCGACCACTTACGACTCCAGCTTGGTTAGAGCCAGACGTACTGGTTGACAATATTCTCGAGCAGCTCCTGGCGGCCGCTTTCGTTCTTGCCGGGGTTTCCTTTGTCGAGCATGTATCTCTCGAGATCGACGAACGTGACCGATCCCTCTTCAATCTTTTTGCCGATCCCCTCGTCGAAGCTGCGGTAGCGATTTTTGACGAATTCCTTGAGCACGCCGTCCCGGCGAATGGCCGCCGCGATCTTCGCGCCGCGGGCGAACGCATCCATTCCGCCGATATGGGCATGGAACAGGTCGACCGGCTCGAAGCTTTCGCGGCGGACCTTGGCGTCGAAGTTGATGCCGCCGGGCGACAGGCCATTCTGTTCGAGAATGACCAGCATGCACTGCGTGGTGAGGTAAATGTCGCTCGGGAACTGGTCGGTGTCCCAGCCCAGCAACAGGTCGCCCGTGTTGGCATCAATGCTGCCGAGGGCCCCCTGGATGCGGGCATATTCGAGCTCGTGCATCATCGAATGGCCGGCCAGTGTCGCATGGTTCGTCTCGATGTTCAGTTTCACCTTGTCTTTGAGGCCATTGGCCCGCAGGAAATTGAGACATGCGGCGGCATCGTAGTCGTATTGGTGCTTGGTCGGCTCCTTGGGCTTGGGTTCGAATAGAAATTGGCCGGTAAAGCCGATCGCTTTGGCATGTTCGCACGCCATGTGCATGAAACGGGCCAGGTGATCAAGCTCCCGCTTCATGTTCGTGTTGTACAGATTCATGTATCCTTCGCGCCCGCCCCAAAAAACATAGTTGACGCCCCCCAGCTCGTGCGTGACTTCGATCGCCTTTTTGACCTGGGCGGCGGCGTAAGCGAAGGCGTCGGCGTTAGAGCTCGTGGCCGCGCCGTGCATGTACCGCGGATGAGAAAAGAGATTCGCGGTCCCCCACAAGAGTTTGACGCCCGTTTTCTGCTGTTCATCCTTGAGCGCCTTGACGACCGTATCCAGGAGCTTGTTCGATTCCTTGAGCGTACTGCCTTCGGGGGCCACGTCGCGGTCGTGGAAGCAATAGAATGGAGCGCCAATCTTGGTGAAAAACTCGAAGGCGGCGTGAACCCTTTGGATGGCGTTTTCGACCGAGTTCGACCCGTCGTCCCAGGGGCGCAAGAGAGTCGCCGCGCCGAACGGGTCGCTCCCCGTTCCGCGAAACGTGTGCCAGTAACAGATGCTGAACCGCAAAAGATCGCGGAGCGTGCGGCCCTCGACGACCTCGTCGGGATTGTACTGCTTGAACGCGAGCGGGTTTTTGCTCCGGGGACCTTCGTAACGAATGACGGGAATCTCTGAGAAGAAGTCGGGCATAGCTTGTGCGCCTGATCGTGAGAGACGGTCGCGGTCAAAATGCCGCGTGAAAGCGCCCCCAGTTTAGCGGGAGCTGATTCCCGAGAAAAGCAACGCGGGTCGTGCCAAGAAATCAACGACTTCGGCGAATGACTCTGCACGATGTCCGCGAAACGCGCGTCATCGAATCGAAGCGCGAGCGCCCGCACTTGGCGGATTTAAGTTGAATCGATGAATTGATGACCTGTAGAATGCCAACGTGGGCAGTGCCGCTGCGAGGGCCCCGCGCCCGGTAATGCCGGCGGCGAGGGTCGAATTGCATTTCATCCCATGAGAAAGGGGCAACGACATGTCGGCGCCTGCTGAATACGGTTCGGCCACAGAGGGCGAAAGGCCCGTCGAGTCGAAACGAGTCCTCGCTGGGGTGCTCGCCATCCTGCTCGGATCGCTTGGTGTACACAAGTTCGTGTTGGGAATGACTACGCCCGGAATCATCATGTTGTTAGTCGGAGTCCTGCCCTGTTTTTTGGGCACTCCGATCACAGGCACCATCGGACTCATTGAAGGCATCATCTATTTGACGAAGACCGACGAGGAGTTCCACCGCATTTACGAAGTCGGAAAGAAGGAATGGTTCTGATCCGGCAGCGATGAAAGCAGTGCGGCCGCCGGTTGGCGGCTGGCATTGCGCGGACGCGCGCAAAGGAATTACGAGCCAAAGAGCTCCGCCACGGCGACCTTGAATCCCGGAATGACGCCTTTGGCCGTCAGCATATCTCGCTCTCGTAAAACGCGCGGCTCCGCGCGTTGGCGAAAGATCGTTACCGTTTTATGCAGGGGGTCAATCTGCCACACGATCGAAACGCCTGCCCGGAGATATTCCTCGGCTTTGGACCAAAGCTCAGCGGAGGAGTCATTCTTGCTTCGGACTTCGACGACGAGATCGGGAATGCTCTCGAGATAACCTTCGGGCGAAGTGCGCACCGGCAATGATCGCTTGGCAAAAAATACCGCATCGGGGCCTACGATCCGATCGGGATTTCGTCCCAGAATCAAGCCGACCTCGGCTCGACCTTCACCGAGACCAAGGGCTTCCGCGTGTTTGAACAAGAGGATCGCAATTCGATATTGCATCCGGCCATGTTCATCTCCAGGCGGAGCCATGAGCACCAGCCTCCCTTGGTCGAGCTCGTATTTCACCGTTCCTGAAGGCAGCTCTGAAGG
>DATGKC010000600.1:0-4077 GCA_035294845.1 Planctomycetaceae bacterium
GCACCGGCTGAAACGACCAGAACGCCCGCTGCTCGGCAGAGATCGTGAACGGGGCAGTCTCGGCCTTCGCGTCGGCCTTGTCAGCCGGCCACGGAGCGCCGAACTCGATCCACCGCCGCAGGTCGGCAATCTGAGAATCGGCCAGCTTCTGCTTGGGCGGCATCTTGATGTCGCCTTGATGCCCGACGACTTCGATCAACAGACTTTCGTCCGGTTTGCCCGCCACGATGGCCGGTCCCGAGTCCCCTCCGCGCCGCAGAGTCTCGCCGGAAGTAAGCCTTAATCCGCCTTTGGCGCGCCCTTCGCCGTGGCATTCAGAACAGTGATCGACAAGGAGCGGCCGGATGCGCTTCTCGAAGAATTCGATTTGTTCGGGAGTCGGTGCTTCAGCCGCCTCGATCGTCTGCCGCGGGACCAGCCCGGCAAGCGAAAGGAAAAGCAGCGAAAAAAACCTCAGGGCAGCTCTCATCCAGGAAGTCCTTCAAGTGCCGATTCGCGCGGAATTTGCACCGGCTCTTGCCGATCCAACGCATCCACGGCCCGTTACTTGATTATACGAGAAGCGGCGGCAATCTACAGCAGGTGGCGGGCCTTGATGTCCAAATAGCGGCTGATGAGGTCGGCCGAAAGCTGCTCGGGGAGCGTATCCAGGACCAAGAGGCCCGAGTGATTTAATTCGGCGATTTGGCGGGTCTGCATATGCACCATTTCGGCCGCGGCCGCGATCTGAAACGCATCGACATCCGATTTAGGGACGCTCTGCATGCGTTCATAGAGAGGGACGTTGCGCAGAAACGCCGCCAGAACCAGGTGGGGCGAGCGCAGCTCCCGCACGTGCCGGCTGATCGCACCCAGGTGCAGCTCATCGAGCGCATGGGTGAGCAAGACGACCAGCGATCGCTTGCGGAACCGCCGTCGCAGCTCTTCGACCATCAAGCTGTAATCCGACGCTTCGTAGCGCGGCTCGATGTCGTACGTGTGGCGGATGATCGATTGGATCGCCCCGGCCCCGCGAACCGGCCGAACCCAGCGTTCGGTGCGGTTCGAAAAGGCCAGCATCCCCACGTTGTCACCCTGGCGCAGCGCGATGTAACTGAGCACGATCGCCGCATTCAGCGCGCGATCGAGGTGCGAAATTCCCCCCAGCTCGTTGCACATCGAGCGCCCGCAATCAAGAACGATCAGGATTTTTTGATTGCGCTCGACGACGTACTCGCGGCTGATGAGCTGCTGTTGGCGAGCCGTCGCCTTCCAGTCGATGTGACGAAATTCGTCTTCCCGGCGGTATTCGCGAAGCCGGTCGAACTCGGTCCCGCGTCCACGAAGTCGCGAGAGTTTGAGCCCCGTTTCGGCGACCCGGTTCTTCCTGGCCAACAGCTCGATGCCGTGCACGGCCTGGATGTCGGGATAAACTTTGACGGGCGTGTCGGCCGTCCGCTGGTCGAAAAACGTCCAGAAGCCAAAACGGCTGCGCGTGCGAAGGTGGATGTCGCCGTAGCGCGTCGGCCCGCGGTGATGCGGCTCGACGTAATACACGCGGTAGCGGGCCTTAAGAGGCGCCAGCGCGACGACGAAGGGAAGCCCGTCGGTGGCGCAGGGCTGCGGCGGCTCGTCCTGAAATGCGACCGTCACGGTCCTCTTGTTCCGATTGGTGAGCCAGATACGGACCGCGTTCCGGGCGCCGACGCTCATCACGTCGCTCATCTCGCGCTCGACGCTGATCTTTCTCAGCGAGGGGCTGACAGCCAGATCGACCAGCGCGGCTCCGAAGATCAGAAAATTGAGCGAGACGCCGAGCCAATGCACGTTGCGCGCCGTCGCTGGATCGAGATCGACGAACACCAGCGCCACCGGCGGTGCGGCCAACACAGCTCCTGCCGCAATGAACAGCACCAACAGCGGCCAGCGCGGCGTCATTTACGCGGGGCCTCGACGGCGTCAAGTATCTCGCGGATCGTATCGTCCGGCGAAACTCCTTCGATCTCTGCCTCGGGGCGAAGCCGCAAACGGTGCCGCAGCACCCAAGGCGTCAATTCTTTCACGTCGTCGGGAACGACGAAGTTTCGGCCGTTGCAGGCGGCCATGGCGCGGGCCGCGAGCAGAATATTGACGCCGGCGCGGGGGCTGGCGCCGACCGAGACCGAATGCCAGTTGCGCGTGCGGGCGACGATCGACGTGATGTAATTGATGATCGACGGTTCGACAATCACGCTGACACTCGCCTGCTGGACTTCCAGTACCTGCGATCCCGAAAGCACCGTCGCCAGGTCGAAGCGCGAAAGGTCGCGGGCATCGCGCCCCTCGGCGTAGTGCTGCAAGATCGTCTGTTCTTCGGGAGTGGCCGGATAACCCACCAGCAGCTTGAACATGAAGCGGTCGAGCTGGGCTTCGGGGAGCGGGTAAGTCCCCTCTTGTTCCAGAGGGTTCTGCGTGGCGATCGTGATGAAGGGCCGCTCGAGCGGGTACGTCGTGCCGTCGACCGTCACCTGCCGCTCCTGCATGGCCTCCAGCAGGGCCGATTGCGTCTTGGCCGGGGCGCGGTTGATTTCGTCGGCCAACAGCAAGTTCGTAAAGATGGGGCCCGGGCTGAAATGAAACTGGCGATCGGCCATGTTGTAGATCGAATGGCCCGTCAGGTCCGATGGCATGAGATCAGGGGTGAACTGCACCCGCTTGAACCGGCACGAGAGGACCTTGCTCAGCGTATTGACCAAGAGCGTCTTGCCCAGGCCGGGCACGCCTTCGATCAGCACGTTCCCTTCTGAGAACAGGGCGATCAACGTGGCTTCGACCAACTCGTGTTGTCCCACCAGAACCTTGCCGATTTCCGCCGTGGCCCGCCGGAAATGCTCCGCAATTTGGCTCAAATCCATCGCCGATTCCCAATGCCTACGGAAAACCCGCCGTCGAAACCGGCGGAGAAGGGTCGTCTCATGGCCAGACATCCTAACCGCAGGGCCTCTTGCGGTCCAATCTCGCCTTCGACTTCATGCCGCCGCCGCTGACTTGTCGCCTCTCAACCGGCCCACTAAACTCATTCGTTTGCACGATGCCGGGCGGGTCTGGAGTCTGCTGGAGGCGTCTTGCGGCCCGGTCAGGCAACTCCCACATGAGACACGTCTTGTCGGCTTTGGTCATGAACCAACCGGGGGTGCTCGCGCACATCTCGGGCATGCTGGCATCGCGCGCCTTCAATATCGAGAGCCTGGCGGTGGGGGCGACTGAGAACCCCGAGCTTTCGCGCATGACGTTTGTCGTCAACGGCGACGAAAAGACGCTCGATCAGGTGCGCAAGCAGCTCGAAAAGATCATCACGGTCGTGCGGGTCATTGACTTCTCGAAACAGAATTACGTCGAACGCGATCTGATGCTCATCAAGATCAGCACCGAAGGGGGGAAACGCAGCGAAGTTCACGAGCTGGTCGACATTTTTCGCGCGCGGATCGTCGACGTGGGCCCCACGCACGTGATGGTCGAAATCTCCGGACAGGAACGCAAGATCGACGCCTTCATCGACGCCATGCGACCCTACGGAATCATCGAGCTTGTTCGCACCGGGCGCGTGGCGTTGCTGCGCTCGGCCGCCAGCTCGGAAGACGTCGACGCCGACGATCAGCCCAGCCCCGAGCCGCCGCCGGAGGCGACCGTATAAAATCGAGAGCGGCCACATGACCGCAACTCGTAAGATTTAAGTTATGTAATGGACAAATGACAGATTTCGTGGATACGCGCGGATGGGGAGAATGACCTCGCTCGTATCCGCGTGTACCTGCAAATCCTTCCATCGGCACACGACGCACACAGAAAGCTGCACATGCCCGCCAAAGTTTATTACGACGACGACGCCAATCTGGCGCTTCTCAAGAACAAGACGATTGCCATTTTGGGTTACGGCAGCCAGGGGCATGCCCAGGCCCAAAACCTGCGCGACAGCGGATGCAACGTGATTATCGGGCAGCGAAAAGGTTCGCCCAACTACGAGCTGGCCGTCAGCCACAGTTTCAAGCCCATGCCGCTGGCCGACGCCACCAAACAAGCCGACATCGTCAATATGCTGCTCCCCGACGAAGTCCAGGG
>DATGKC010000601.1:0-3386 GCA_035294845.1 Planctomycetaceae bacterium
CGTCGATGCGGAAGGCGGGCGCATCCATGCGTTGCGCGACGCGCGCGTCGACGACTCCCGGGATTCCCGTGACCTGCTCGCGCAGTTGATGCGCCAGGTCAACCAGCTTCTTCTGGTTCTTGCCCGTCAACCGAATGTTGATGGGCGTCGATTTGCCTTCATTGAGCGCTCCCCGCACCATCCCGCCGGCATCGAACGCAAAATCGAGCTGGCGAAACCGCTCGTCGGCGAGCAATCCCTGGCGCAGCTCGTCAACGTAGTGCTGCGCCGTGTGCTGGCGATGCTCTGTAAGCTGCACCTTGAGGACGGCGTCCATCGGTCCCGCATTCGGGGTGTAGGCCGCAGACCAGTCGGGCGTCACGCCAAGTTCCGACATGAACAATTCCAGATCATGCTCGGGAATTTTCTCACGAATGAACCCTTCAACCTGCGCGATCATCTCTTCGGTGCGCTCGATTCGCGTTCCCGAAGGCGCCCGCACGTACATCTCGAACGCCCCGGCGTCAACTTCAGGGAAGAAATCGCGCCGCAAAATCGGCGTCATGATGGCCAGAACGATCGCCAAAAGGGCAAAGCTGCCCAACATCGTCTTCACCCGGTTCCGCAAGAATACGTCAAGCAACCTCACGTACGCCGCGATGCCGCGGTCGATCAGCCCCTCCCAACGCGCGAAGGCCCGTCCCATCGGCCCTTTCGGAGCATGGGCTGCGTCGTGCCCGTGCGACTTGAGCAAGAGCGCGCTGAATGACGGGACGAATGAGCGCGAAAGAATGTACGCCGCGATCATCGAGAAGGCCACGCCCAGTGCCATGGGCAAAAACAGGAACCGCCCCATGCCCGGCATCAGGGCGAGCGGCGAAAGAACCAGGAACGTGCACAACGTCGAAACCAATTCGGGCATGGCCACTTCGCTGGCGCCCAGGAAGGCCGCCTCTTTGGGCTCGGTCCCCATGCTCAGATGCCGGTGCGTGTTCTCGAGGCAAATGATCGCGCTATCGACCATCGGACCAATCGCCAGGGTGAGCCCCGCCAGCGTCATGACGTTGATCGTTTGGCCGCACGCCAGGAGGGCCACACAGGCCGCCAGCACCGAAAGGGGGATCGTAAAGATGGCGATAGCCGTCATCCGCGGCTGCCCCAAAAACATCAGGATGGTGAGCGAACAGAGAATTGCACCCAACGCCCCTTCCTGAACGAGGGCGGCGATCGAAGCGCGGACGAAGACCGACTGGTCCATCACGACTTTGAGCGCAATGTCGGGCTGGGTGAGGCGGGCCTCCATGTCCTTGATCGAATGTTTGAGGTCGTTGACGACCGTGAGGGTGCTGGCTCCCTGCTGCCGGTAGACGGGGATATAAACCTGCCGGCGACCGTCGACGCGGACGATGTTGGTTTGAATGAATGCCGCGTCGGTGGGCGTCGCCACGTCGCGCAAAAAGCGGGCAGTATCGGTCGCTGCTTCGAGCGGCATATAGCCCATCTCCGACACCTGCTGATACATCGAATTCGACAGCAGGGCATAATCGGTCTCGCCGATCTTGACGTCTCCCGACGGCACGAAGACGTTGTAATTGTCGACTGCCTTCTGCACGTCCATCAGCGACAGGTTGCGGGCCTGCATCTCCATGCGGTTGAGATAAACCATCACGGCGCGGATTTTTCCTCCGAAGACGACCGGCGAGGACGCTCCCGGATTGGCCATCACCATCGGACGGACTTCGTATCGCGCCACGTCGTAAAGAATCGACTCGGTTTGCTTCTTGCTGTTGAGCGCGACCAGAGCCACGGGCACGGTGCTGGTCGGATCGAAAGGGAGTACCACGGGAGGCAACGTGCCGGGCGGCAGGTTGGGCAGCACGCCCAGGGCCAGCGAGTTAACTTGCGTCAAGGCCCCGTTGGCGTCCACTTGATCATGGAAATAGTTTCGAATGACGCTGGCGCCCATGATGGAGCGCGACTCCTGTAACTTCATTCCGTTGGCCTGCCCGGTCCAGCGCTCCATGCGGTTGGTGATGTCCTTCTCCATCTCATTGGGGGGCATCCCACCGTAGAAGGTGAGCACCTGAACGGCAGGACTGGTGAATACCGGCAGAATGTCGACCGGAATCCGAAGGACTGCCAAAACGCCCGTGACGATGATCGTCAATGAAAAGACGATCACGGCGTGCGGATTGCCCAACGAGGCGCGTATCAAGCCATTCATCAATCAGTTCCTGCAAGTGTGATGAATTGCTTCTTCATACCACGACGAATTGATTCCGCAACTTCAATTCCAGAGCATCAACTTCAATTTCAGAGCATCGAAAAACCCCATTGCCGGGGTTCCGCATACCGAACCGGGCCCCCAGTGTGCACCTAAATATCCACAGCATTTGGTGTTCCGGAAAAGCACAGCGACTGGCCGGCTGCACCGGCACGAACACCGCAGACCCTTTTCCTTGCCGAAAATTAATGAATTCGTCAGACGATGCCGGGGCTTGGAGAAGCCAGCTCTCCATTTGTAATGATTTGCTCGATCGTGCCATGCCGATAAGCCTTTCACGGGGCAACACTCTTTCGGATTGAAAAGACTTTACAGGTTGCAGCGGACGGAAGGGACAAAGGGGGAAAGCGAATGCGATCGGCGGAATATCTCGCGCGCGGCGGAACGTGGTCCGTTTTCGCGGCCCTTCTTTTTGGATTTGCGCCCCGCGCAACGGCGCTGGCGGCCGGTAAGCCGCCGCAGCCGGCGCGAATCTCATCGGGAATCGGCACGAAAGTCTCGACAGCGCCCTCTGGCCGCGGCCAAGCCGGCCCGAGCCAAAACCGGCCGATTCGGCTGGCGTCGGATTCTGAACCCGAGCCGTCGGAAGACGCATCCGAAAATGAAGCCGCGCAGCCCGACTCGCGGTCGGTCCCCATCGATTTGAGCAGCGCACTGCGGCTGGCGGGCGTTGAAAACCTCGATCTGGTCGTCGCCCGCCAGCTCGTCGAAGAGGCCGTCGCCGTGCAGCAGTTGGCTGCGGCTCAGATTTTGCCGACGCTCAACCTGGGAACCAATTACGACTCCCACACAGGCGTATTGCAGCAATCGAGCGGCAATATTCTCAACGTCGAGCGCAGCGCGCTTTATGCGGGCGCTGGAGCGAATGCAGTGGCCGCCGGCACGGTTTCTATTCCCGGTTTGCAATACAACCTGAACTTGTCGGAAAGCCTTTATGGCTACCTGGTCACTCGCAAGCGCAGCGAACAGTCGCGATTTGCCAACCGTGCCGTCGAGAACGAAGTGTTGCTCAAAGTCGCGTTGGCCTATACCGAGTTGCTGCGCGCCAATGCCGTTTTGAGTCTGGCGATTTTGACTCGCAACGATGCGCGAGAAGTTGCGCGGCTCACGGCGAATTATGCCA
>DATGKC010000602.1:0-2189 GCA_035294845.1 Planctomycetaceae bacterium
TCAGTACTCAGTACTCAGTACTCAGTTCCTCTCAATTGCGATCCGGAATCTCGCTCAGCGCGGTTGTGCCGACTTCCGCCAGCGTGAGCGACACCGTGACCACCTCCTGCACTTGGCCGTCGCGCTTCGCCTCGAACCTGATCTTTGAAGCCACGACGCCGAACGGCGCTTTTTCATGCAGGCGGTTTTCGAATTCAGCGACGGCCATGATCGCTCCCTGCTCCGATTCATTGCGGCCCGTCTGGCCGGCACACGCCAGCTTCCCCAGGATGCTGTCGATTTCAATCGCTTCGAGGTCTTTGGCGTCCTTGAGCGGTCCCGACAGAAACGCCGGCAACGGGCCCGCGTTCGGATTCTTCAAGTCATTCAATTCCTGCACTTCGCCCATTTCCCGCTTCAACCAGCCGCGCACGAGATGGTCGGCAGGCGACTTTCCCTTCGCCAGGTGTTTCTCCGGAATGAGCACCTTGGAAATGATCGTCCGCTCCTGGTCTTGCTGGTTCTTGAGAACAAGCTTGAACTCGATCCAGCGGCACTTCTCGTCGTTTTCAGTGACGCGGCCGACCGAGCTCATGGTCAGCGTCCCTGTCGATTTCATTTCTGTGCCGGTCGGGCCGCCCGACAGATCGAGGTCGAACCGTGCCGACGTCCCATCTTCGGGCAGCTTGTAGAAAAGACCGTCGGCACGAGCCGATGATGAAGCAGCGACGACGACCGCGGCAAGATACGTCGCGGCAAGAGAGGCGAAGCGGCGCATGGAGCGATCCTTTCAAAATCGGGAGCTTGAAAATGCGGCATGGGCCGTCCGCGCGGATAGCCGATGCCAGTCATTCGCCGACAGCCACAAAATCTTATGCGGATGCCTTCCCCCTGTCCACGCGGGGGATCGAGGGGGGGGATGTCGCCGGCAACGGTGTCCGCAATCGCGAGTTTCGTTACCTGCCGAAACAAAACCAGCGTCGATGCGTGAAGGGGAATTGCAAATTGGCCATAAGCCATCGCAAATTGCAAATTGCGTCCACGAGGCTTCGACTCGATGTGCTTCAATTTGCAATGGCCAATTTGCAATGGCTGATGGCCAATAACATTCCGCCGCCAAGTGCAACATGGCCGTGCTTCGCACGTCGACAAAGCATAAAATCCAGCTATGGGCAAAACAATCATCGCGATGACAGGCGTCGGTTCGCGGTCTTAGGCATTTGGCTGACCGTGCGGATCATCAACCGTCGGGAGAAATGGGCGAAACGCGCGGCCGCGATGCTGGTCGCCGCCTTCGTTGGGTATCCCTTGTCTTATGGCCCTTTTTGCTGGTTTGCCGTGTATGTCGGACCAGATTGGACCCGTTCCATGTGGGTCGTGCTCTATTGGCCGCTCGAATTCATCGCCGGCGAACGCGGCGCAATGCGAGAAATCCTCGACTGGTGGCTCTCGCTTTGGGCGACTCATTGATTGAACGATCTACCGTTGTGACGTGGGCCTGTGAACCCGAGGCACGCAGACGCGTTTCAAGTATCCGCTTTGGCGCTGAGCGCGATCGCGCTCACGTCACCATGACAGCCAGCGAGCACCACCGGGTCAAATTGCGCAGCCTGAAGGCTAATTCTAACAGGCGCGGCTTTCGGACTTTCCTGCCGCGGGTGGCCAGCGTATCCTGAAAGGCGCCGACCGCGCGACAACTTGTTGTTTCGGGCCGGAGAATTCTGCTGAGGCGGGCCGCAACCGCTGCCGGGAGAATCTCATGCTGCCCCGCTTTCAGCATATTCTGGTTCCCATCGACTTCACCGAGAAAAATCTGGCGGCCCTCGATATTGCCTTCGATCTGGCCGTGGGGAACCGGGCCCGCGTCACGCTCTTGCACGTCATTGAAACGGTCAACATCGAGACCGACGCCGAGCTCGAACAATTCTACGCCAGGCTCCAGACGCGGGCCGACTCCGAATTGGAGCGGGCAGCCGAGCGTTTTGTCGCGGCGGGCGTGTCGATCGACCGCAAGATTCGATTCGGGAAGCGGCTGCTGGAGATCGTGAGCGACTCGACCGATCGCAAGGCCGACCTGATCGTCATGAGCTCTCACAAACCCGATTTGCAGCAGCCATTGCAGACGTGGGCCACGCTCAGCTATCAAGTATCGGTCTTATGCCCCTGCCCGGTGCTGCTCGTCAAGTGACGACCGCTCAAGGACTGCATTT
>DATGKC010000603.1:0-2469 GCA_035294845.1 Planctomycetaceae bacterium
TACAAGAATATCGTATGCACGCTTGTGATCGACCCATCTGGAGCCGCCGCTTGCGACATTTGCGAACTTTGCTGCCAGAGACAAATGAAATCGCACGCCGGGTTCGTTCCGCCGGACTGGTTTTGCTGACCGGCGCGGTCGCCTTCAGCGCCTTGGCCGCCGACACGCCCAAAGGGAACGCGAAAACCAAAAAGCAAGCGGCGCCCGTCGGCGGCGAACCGATTCCTCTCAATCCGGAGGGGACGGTCCTGCTTGACAAAAAGGGAAAGCGCGTGCTGCTGAAAACGCAGGTGGCTCTGCGTCAAGGTTCACTTGAATTATTCTGCTGTCGCAAAGGCTCGAAAGAGCACGAGTCGATTCTGTCACTCGACTCCCGAGCGCAAGTCGTGCATGCGGGACTCTTGGCGTTGGGGGCCAAGCCGGGCACGCAGTTCAGTACAATCCCGACTATCAACCCCCGACAGGCCAGAGGATCGATATTTTCGTCAACTGGACTGACGAAGAAGACAAACAGCACCGGGAACCGGCCCGGAGCTGGGTCCGCCAGGCCATTAACCGCCACCGGATCGTGAAAATGGAGATGCTTCCCAGAGACTTACAATTGCCGAAGAACACCGAGCTCCGCTACGACCGGAAGCTCAAAGAGCTGAGCTGGTACGGCCCGATGACGGTCGAACAACAGGACGAGCTGACGGCGCTCAGCGATGACAAGGATTATCGCGCGGCAATCCAGTCGTTTTTCGAGCAGAGCCAGCCGCGCGAAATGCAGGCCGATTGGGTCTTTGCGGGAAGCGGGTTTTTCAAAGACAAGGAAACGGGGAAAGAAACGTATCTGGCCGACGAAGGAGATATGATCTGCGTCGCGAATTTCGGCAGCGCGATGATCGACGTGGCAATGCCCAGCACCTCGGAAAACGCCGATTTGCAGTTTGAAGCCTATACCGAACGCATTCCCCCCAAAGACACGCCCGTGACGGTCGAGCTGATTCCCGTCGTTGCTCCGGAAAAATCTCAACCGAAAAAGTAACGACCGATTCGTCGGACCGAAATGGCGATCGTCGTCTCATCGCCTCCGAAAGCGCCATGAAAATCACCGAGATCATCTGCCAGATTTTACGGATCGAGAACGTGGCGGCGAAAACCGCAAGTTGCCAGGACGCCGTCCTGCTTCGAGTTCGCACCGACACGGGACTGGAGGGCATTGGCGAGGCCGATTCTTCGCCCGAAGTTGTCAAAGCGATCGTCGACGCGCCGTTCAGCCACAACATCGCCTGCGGACTGCGGGAAATTCTGGTCGGCGAGAATCCGCTCGAAACCGAGCGGCTGTGGCAGAAGATGTATCGCCGAACGATGTACTTTGGCCGCAAGGGGGTCGGCATCACCGCCATGGCCGCCGTCGATATGGCGCTGTGGGACCTCAAGGGAAAGCATTTCAATCAGCCGATTCATTGCCTGTTGGGAGGCCGGCACCACAGTCGCCTGCGGGCGTACGCGTCGATTCTATTCGGACGCGATGGGGCCGCGACGCGCGACATCGCACGCAAATGGGCCGCGGCCGGCTACACGGCTGTCAAGTTCGGCTGGGAACCGATGGGGCAAAGCGAAGCGCTCGATGGCGAACTGGTGCGCGGCGCCCGCGCGGGCCTGGGCGACGAGGCGGCCCTGTTGATCGACGCCGGCTGCGTTTGGGACGCCCGTACGGCGTTACGGCGGGCCCAGGCGTTCGCCGAGCAGCGCATCGAATGGTTGGAAGAGCCCCTTCGCCAGGACGACGTCGATGGTTACGCCTGGCTTCGCGACCGCTCGCCGGTTCCCATCGCGGCCGGCGAAGGCGAATGCGGGCGCGAATCGTTCCGGCCGTTCATCGACCGGAAGGCGCTGGACGTCTACCAGGTCGATCTCGCGCGCAACGGGTTCACTGATGCCGCGTACATCAAGAACCGCGTCGAAGAAGTCGGCGCGCGGTTGTGCAACCACTGTTACACGAGCCCCATCACGGCGGCAGCCAGCCTGCATTGGCTGGCAACGTGCCGCGACGCCTTTCTGTTTGAAGATTGCGTCGAGGATTCGCCTCTGCGCCACGAATTGACGAACGAACGCGTGCAGGCGGTCGACGGTTGGATCAAGGTACCCGACGGCCCGGGCCTCGGCGTGACGCTCAACGAAGAATTCGTGGCAGCGCACCTGGTGGCCGAATCGGGGCGGTGGTAAAGGTGCGGTGAATTGCAGTCAGGCGGCGGGCCAGTTCAGCAGGCGCAATTGGATTGAGTCGTCGTCGCGTGATACGCGATCGGGTGTCTCTCGGGCAGTGCTATCCATTACCCCGCAAGGCAACGCCGTTAACTATTTTTTTCCATGAAAATAGGGTATTTCGGCAATCTTATTCATGGTTTTTGTGAGCCTTGGGTACTGTGAAAATATGGTGATATAAGAAAGCCCTGGAAAACCGGGCAATTTCGTCGATGGACG
>DATGKC010000604.1:0-4580 GCA_035294845.1 Planctomycetaceae bacterium
CGACCGATCCCGAACGCGTCCCCGATACGATTCTCTCGCGCTGCCAGCGGTTCGATTTCGGCCCCATCGCGACGGCTACGATCGGCCAGAGGCTCTCCGAAATCGGCGCCGCCGAAGGGGTCGATATCGAACCGGACGCCGTCCAGCTTGTCGCCCGGCGCGCGGCCGGGTCGATGCGCGACAGCCAGTCGCTGTTGGATCAGCTCCTGGCCTTCGGAGGCAAAACGATCCATGCGGCCGACGTGCACCGCCTGCTGGGAACCGCGCCCGATGACCGGCTTGTCGATCTGGGCGAAGCGCTCACCGGCCGCGATCGGCCACGCGTGCTGAGTCTGTTAGAGGCCGCGCTCAGTTCCGGCGTGCAAGTCGCCGAACTGGCCGATCAACTCGTTTCATACTTTCGCGATTTGATGGTTCTGGCGTGCGGCGCCGACGCGGCGGATTTAATTTCCGTCGGCGATGAGCAGCGGAGCAAGTTGCAGAAACAGGCTGCAGCCGGTGGACTGCAATCCATCGTCGCCGCCTTGCAGCTGTTGGCAGAAGCCAAAAGCCGTATGAAAGGAGTCACTTTCAGCCGCGTGCTGCTGGAATTGGCGCTGATTCGCATTGCCACGCTCGATCAACTGGATGACCTGGCAGAGCTGGTCAGCCAATTTCGGCCCAAAAAGGGGGCGCCCGGCGGTCCTGCGGCCCCATCCCACGCTCGCTCAACGTCTGAGGGCCGTCCCCGCGGATCTTCTCTTGGAAGTGGGGCAGAAGCGCCCGCAGCCCAAGCCCCGTCCAAGCCGAAAAGCGCGCCGCCTGCGAGCGATTCCGACCGCCAGATTGAGGTTTCGAATTTGCAGGCGGCAGAAACTGTCGAGCTGACGGAACCGATTCCATTCGAAGTTGGGCGGGAAAGGGCTATTTGGACGCAAGTCATGTCTCTACTTACGGATATGTCCAGAGCAAACGCCAAAAACGTGGCCCGCACTGCAATTTCCGGGCCAAACGGTCTAGTCTTGACGTTTCCCAAGAGCTATGATTTTTGTAAGCAGTATTTTGAGCGTTCGCCGGAGCAACTCGCGAGAATTGAAAACGCCGTTTCCCAGGTAGTCGGCAGACCGATTCGAGTGGCTTTGGCGGTTGATGAATTTGATCCCCAGCCGCGCGAAGCCGAGGCTCCTTCCCATGCAATTCGAGAGCAAGCCGAAGGGAAGCCGGCCGAGCCGGTGCGGGATCGGCTGGTTCAGCGGGCACTTGCCGCTTTCGAAGCGACGATCGTCAAAGTGGAAAGCGCGACGGCCCCGCGGTCGAACACGAATTCCAGCGTGAATTAAGGATTCAAACCATGTTTAAGGGATTAGGGCAGATCGCCTCGTTCATGAAGCAAGCCAACGAGCTGCAAGGGCGCATGAAGGAGATGAACGAGAATCTGCGGCGAATGAAAATCGAGGGATCGGCCGGCGGGGGAATGGTGACGGTCGAAATCAACGGGCAGCAGCAGGTGCTGGGCTGCCGAATAGAAAAATCGCTATTTGAGTCGGGCGACCGCGAAATGGTCGAAGACCTGCTGACGGCCGCTGTGAATCAGGCGATTGAGAAGAGCAAACAGCAGACCGCCGAGGAAATGCGAAAGCTCGCCGGCGGGATCGATGTGCCGGGGTTAAATGACACTCTCTCGCAACTTGGCCTGGGAGAAATCAGCGGAACTTGAAGGGTCGTCCTTCACGTCAGCGACGGGGCTCAATGGCGACGGGGCTTGAGGGCCACGGGGCTTGAGGGGGAAGGGCGGTTCGTACGATGGAACGCGGAGGCGTGACGTTGTGAGTCCCTACGGCGCGGCGATGAGCCGTCTGATCGATGAATTCGAAATGCTGCCAGGCGTGGGCCGGAAATCGGCCGAGCGGCTGGCGCATTTCATCCTGATGTGCCCGGCGGAAAAGGCCCTGGGGCTGGCCGAGGCGATTCGTGAAGTCAAGAGTTCGGTTCGGCCCTGCGCCAATTGCTACAACCTGACCGAGGGGGAGACGTGTCAAATCTGTTCTGATCCGCGGCGGGACGCGCACGTCGTATGCGTGGTCGAGCAACCGCGGGACTTGATCTCGGTCGAGGCCTCGGGAGCGTTTCAGGGAGTCTATCACGTGCTGCAAGGGCGAATTTCGCCCTTGGAAGGCGTTGGGCCGGAAGAACTTACCATCGACGCCTTGCTGCGTCGCATTCGCAACAATGGCGTGCGAGAAGTCGTAATGGCGACCAATCCCACGCTGGAAGGAGACGGGACGGCGCTGTTTATTTCGAATCTTCTGGCCGGGGAACCGGTGAAGATCACCCGGCTGGCGCGGGGGATCCCCTCGGGAAGCGTGCTAGAATATGCTAACAAGGAGATGCTGGCCGACGCGGTCCGCGGACGCCAGGCGTTTTGAGTTACTTTGGTTTGCAGAGGTCCGGAGCGGGCGAGAAAGTCCAGATTCCAAATGCAACTGAGCTTCAGTCAACAAATGAAAATGAGCCAGCAGATGAAGCTGGCTCCCCGAATGATCCAGTCGATGGAGATTCTCCAACTGCCGATCATGGCTCTCAAAGAGCGCATTGATCAGGAACTGAGCGAGAATCCCCTGCTTGAAGAACCCGTGGTCGAAAACGAGGCTCAAGAGACGGCCGAAGCGGTAGAGGCCGCCGAAGAACCGCCCCCTCCGCCGGTCGAAAAGCCGCTCGAACAGAAAGAGCTGGTTGTCGATTCGGAGCACAACAATCAGGAGGATTTCGAACGACTGCTCAACATGCCCGACGACTGGCAAGAGGACGACTATACGTATTCGCCTCGGGTGTCGTCGAACCGCATTTCAGAAGACGGCGAGCGGGTGCATGATGCCATCTCGAACCTGGTGGCGCGCCCGCAATCATTGCAAGAGCACCTGCTCGAACAATTCGGATTTTTCTCGTGCGCCGCCGAAATCCGCGAGTTCGCCGAGTTCCTGATTCAGAATCTCGACGGTCATGGCCGTCTTCCCGCATCGCTGGAAGACATGATTCAGAACTTCGGCCGGGCCGTCAGCCCCGATGACGCGCAGGCGGCTTTGTCGATGATTCAAAAGCTGGAACCGCGCGGCGTCGGGGCCCGCGATCTCAAGGAATGCTTCCTGCTGCAAATCGGCCCCGGCACGCCTCTGCGCGACGTGCTGATTACGCTCATTACGTCGCATCTGGAAGACCTCGCCGAAAATCGCCTGCCGGTCATCGAACGCAAGACCGGTTACTCGCTGGAAACGATTAAAGAAGCGATCGTCGAGCTGCGTCACTTGAACCCGACCCCCGGCAGCGATTTCGAGGCGGCCAGCGCCCCCAGCGTCGTGCCCGACATTGCCGTCGAACAGGACGCCGCCGGCAAGTACGTCGTGCGCCTGGAAGACGAGTACACGCCGCGGCTCAATATCAGCCGAAAGTACCAGCAATTGCTCGCCAACGGCCAGGCCGACCAGCAGACCAAAGACTATATCAAGCGCAAGATCGAATCGGCCCGCTGGCTGATCGAGTCGATCGAACAGCGGCACAATACGCTCAAGCGCGTGGCCCAGGCCATCGTCGATCATCAAACCGCGTTTCTCGATCAAGGCCCCGAGCACATCGTCCCGCTCAAGATGCAGCAGATCGCCGACGTGGTCGGCGTGCACGTGACCACCGTTTCCCGCGCCGTCGACGACAAATATGTGCAGACTCCGCGCGGCATCTTTCCGCTGAAGCGGTTTTTCGGCGGCGGCACCACGACCGCCGACGGTGAAGAAGTCGCCTGGGACATCATCCGCATCAAGCTCAAAGAGATCGTCGAGAAGGAAGACAAGAACGACCCTCTGAGCGACGACGCCCTGGTCGACGAGCTGGCCAAACAGGGCTACAAACTAGCGCGGCGGACGATCACCAAGTACCGCAAGGCCCTCAGGATTCCATCGTCGCGCCAGCGCCGGGCGTATTAGCGGGCGCGCCGGGAGTGGACGGCAAGTTTCCTAGCATTTGGAGGCGCCCATCGGTCGCAAGGGCGGAACGATATATCCGATGAAGCGGTTTTCCGCCAGCAAGACGACGAAAGCCGACGGTTCAGACGTCGACTGGCATACCCTCGCAGGCGTGCTCGAAGAAATCGTCGGCAAGGAAGACAAGAACGAGCCCCTGAGCGATGACGCCCTGGTCCATGAGTTGGCCAAACGCGGCTTCAAACTCGAGCGGCGGACGATCACCAACTTGCGAAAGCGACTGGGAATTCCCTCGTCGCGTCAGCGCTCTACCTGCCGAACGACCGCGCCGCAAAAGCCTTTGCCGATATCGCGGCATCGGCCATCATTGAACTGATCTTGTATTCAGCCATGACCCGCCAGCTTCGCCGTTCAACTGGCATTCGACCGGCGGTCTCGCGTAGATTAACGCATGAGTTGAATGAAATGGACCGGTTGCAGCCGCTGTAAATCGCGAGGATCGCGCTGATGGCGCATTGTCTGGTGACGGGAGGCGCGGGCTTCATCGGGAGCCATCTCACCGAATACTTGCTGGCGAAGGGCCACGTCGTCAGCGTGCTCGACGATCTGTCGACGGGACGCGAAGAAAAC
>DATGKC010000605.1:0-4695 GCA_035294845.1 Planctomycetaceae bacterium
TACGCTCTCGACCATGCCCGCGAAGCGATTTCGAAATCGAAGATCGTGGTTGTGGTGGAAGGGTATACCGATTGCATCATGGCCCATCAATATGGGCTGACGAACTTCGTCGCCACGCTCGGAACAGCGCTCAACGAATCGCACGTGACACATCTCAAACGCCTGGCTCAAAGGGTCGTGCTGGTGTTCGACGGCGACAGCGCCGGGAAACTGGCGACCGAAAAGGCCCTCCCCAAGTTTCTGGCCCAGGAAATCGACTTGAGAATATTGACATTGCCCGGCGGATTGGACCCTGCCGATTTTCTGATCGAGCGCGGACCGGAAGCGCTCGTCCCGCTGCTTGACAGTTCGATCGAGGCCTGGGAGCAAAAATTCCGTCTGACGATCGACCGTTACGGCCTGGATTCGATCGACAACCGCCACCGTGTGCTCAGCGACATGCTCGACATCATTCGCCAGGTGCCGATCGACGCCGGTGTGGGGCTGGCCAGCAGTTGGCAGATGCGCGAGAACGTGATTTTGGGCCGACTATCGCAGGTGCTTAAGATCGGTGAAGAAACCATTCGCGAAAGGCTCCTCGCGCTTCGCACGGCCCACCAGCAGAAGTCGGGGGTCGCGCCGGCTGTGCCGATCGCATCGCATGATGCCCAATCGCCACAGTCGAACAGCCGCTCATTCCCGCGCAATCCCACCCGCGACGAGCTTGCCGAACGCGAGTTGCTCGAGCTGATATTCACCTGGCCGGAACAGACCGCCCGAATTCGCGGCGAAATCCGTCCGGCAGACGTGACCAACCCGCACTTGATGGAACTCTTGGAGTTATGCTTTCAACTGTTGGATCAAGGCGTCCTTCCGGGATATGAAAGGGTCACGGCCCGGCTGGAGGACGCGGGACTGAAAAACCTGGCCGCTGAAATCGACCTGCATGCCCGCGCGCTGGGGATTACGGCAGATGTGGTGGATCATACGCTGGGGTACTTCCGGCGGCGCCGCGAATTGGCTGAAAAGTCTTCGGCGGAGCTTGCCGGTCCGCACGATGCGGCCAGCCAGGCGTTCGACCAGTCTGCCCGAGATCGGTTGCGACAGGCGACGGAATTACATCGGAAGCGCGTTTCGCGAACAATCCTGAAATAGATCCGAAATACGATTCTTGGAGGAACGGCTCGTGCATCAACTGGATGACCATCTCAAGGCGCTCGTCGCCAAAGGACAAGAGCAGGGATTTCTGACCTTCACCCAGGTGAACGACTACCTGCCGGACGAAGCGATCAATCCCGAGAAGCTCGATCAGCTTTTGATGTCGTTGGAAGAGCTGGGGCTCGAGATTCGGGTCGACGCGCATCAGCCGGCGCGGGTGATCGAAAAAAAGCCGCGCGCCAAATCGGCCAAGGCCGCGAAGGTCCGCGAAACGGCCGCCGAAGAGACGTCCAAGCGCATCGACGATCCCGTGCGGATGTATCTGACGCAGATGGGCGAAATCCCCCTGCTCACGCGGGAGCAAGAGATTTCGCTGGCCAAAAAGATCGAGATCACGCGCAAGCGGTTCCGGCGGGAACTGCTCGAGAGCGATTACGTGATGAAGGCCGCCATTGACATTCTCGTGCGCGTGCACAAGGCCGAGCTGCCGTTCGATCGCACCATCAAGGTGTCGATGACGGAAGGCCTCGAGAAAGTGCAGATCACCGGCCGCATGCCTCACAATCTGCGCACGCTTGAAGAGCTGCGCAAGCAAAACCTCGCCGATTTTTCGGTCATCATCTCGGGTGACGCCCCTCCAGGCGAGCGCGAAGCCGCCCAAGCGTCGCTCGTCTTGCGGCGCCGCAAGATGGTGACCTTGCTCGAAGAGCTTTCGCTGCGGACGCAACGGTTGCAACCGGCGATCAAGCGGCTCGAACAGATCTCCGAGCGCATGGTCGAGCTGGAGCAGAAGATCGAACGGCTCAGGCACCTGAAATCGTCTCGCGACGAACGGGCCAATCTGCAGCGCGAGCTGCACGATTTGACCTCGATGACGCTCGAGACCCCGCAAAGCCTGCGGCGGCGGATCGAATCGGTGCAGTCGCGGTTCGCCGAGTACGAACAGGCGATGCGCGAGCTGTCGGGGGGCAACTTGCGGCTGGTCGTCTCGATCGCCAAGAAATACCGAAACCGCGGGCTGTCGTTTCTCGATCTGATCCAGGAGGGCAACACGGGCCTCATGCGGGCGGTGGACAAGTACGAATACCGCCGCGGTTACAAGTTTTCGACGTATGCCACGTGGTGGATCCGGCAGGCGATCACTCGCGCGATCGCCGATCAGGCCCGCACGATTCGCATTCCCGTGCACATGATCGAAACCATGTCGAAGCTGAGGAAGGTCAGCAAAAAACTGTTGCAAGACAATGCCCGTGAACCGACGCTGGAAGAAACCTCAGACGCCGCCCGCGTCAGCCTCGACGAAACTCGGCGCGTGATGCGGATATCGCGGCACCCGATCAGCCTCGACCGTCCGGTGGGCGAAAGTGAAGACAGCTACTTCGGCGAGTTCATCGAAGACGACGCCACCGACAGCCCCGTCGATTCGGCGACGCAAGAGATGCTCAAGGAAAAGATCGATCACGTGCTCAAGACGCTCACTTACCGCGAGCGCGAGATCATCAAGCTGCGCTACGGGCTCGGGGACGGCTACACTTACACGCTGGAAGAGGTTGGGCGAATCTTCAAGGTGACGCGGGAGCGCGTGCGGCAGATCGAGGCCAAGGCCGTTCGCAAGCTGCAGCATCCCGTGCGTTCCAAACAGCTCAAAGGCTTTCTCGACGCGATGGCCGCGAATCCGGCCAACTGACGGCCAGCCGCCGGTCGAAATCGACCGGCGGTTTTTTTTGGCGCACAGCTTGCTACAATCAGAGTGGATTTGGATTGGTGGGGATAGAGCCGGCACAGCTCGGGGCGCGGATACCGAAGCATGGGTAATACAGCCGATAATGGCCTGGCCGAGTTGCATGCTCTGCACCTGGCGTCGCGGGAAGTTCAAGATCAGATCGAGCGTGGTCCGCGGCAGCTCAAGGCGCGGCAACAGATCACCCTGCAGAAACAGGCCGATCTCGAAGTCCAAAAGCAGAAGCACAAAGCTTTGCGCGTGCTGGCCGACCAGAAATCGCTGCAGCTCAAGTCGAACGAGGCCAAAATCGGCGATTTGAAGGTCAAGCTCAATCAGGCTTCGTCGAACCGCGAATTCGACATCATCCGCGCCCAGATCGAAGCCGACATGGTCGCCAACAGCGTCCTTGAAGACGAGATCCTCGATTCGCTGGAAAAAGTCGATTCGGCTCACATCGCCATCAAGAAACTCGAAGAAGAAGTCGCCCAGACCAAGGCCGACGAGGCGCGCGTGGCGGGCGAAATCAGCGCCGCTCAGCCCGGATTGCAATCGAGGTTGGCCGAGCTTCAAAAGGCAATCGCCAGCGCCGAAGCGCGCTTGCCTGAGAACGTGATCGTTCCCTATCGCCGGCTGGTTCAGGCGTATGGCGCCGGCGCCTTGGCCGCGGTCGATGCGACGATCTGCAGTTCCTGCTATGTGAGCCTCCCCGCGCAAATGGTCATGCAGTTGCGCGCCGGCGAAGTCATGTTCTGCAAAACATGCGGCCGGCTGCTCTATATGCGCCGCGAAGAATAGGATCGTCGCGCCGGTTCCACGCGGGGCACCATTTCGTTCACAAGCCGCAACGCGACCGCACTTCGTGCGCTTCGCGCACAATCGGCGCGGCGACGCTAGCTTAAATGGCGCTTGGAGTTACGGCGGCGCAACTAGGCGCATCAATCGCGCCGTTCCGGCCTGCCGTTTGCCTTGGGGTTCTCACCGTTCCGGCAGGTTCCTGCCCGCTTTCCTCCGGCTGCACCCCAACAGTAAAGGCACAGGCGGTCCCTCATGGCTTCCAAGAAATTCCTGCAGTTGATTCCCAACGGCCGCTTCACGATTCTTAACCTGGGCGATATGGAAATCTGGGACGGCGCCGACATGGCCCTGCTCCGCGAAACGCTGACGCGGCTCATCAAAGCCGAAAAGCACCGCGCGATCGGCGTCGACATGAGCCACGTCAAATACATTCCCAGTGGATTCTTCGGCATGCTTTTCGACTGGCACGAGACGGGGGTGCAGATTCGGCTGTATTCGCCGCAGCCCAACGTCTGCCGCATGCTCTGGTTCAGCCGGTTCTTCGAGGCGCTAGGGAACAATTCGTACCAGCTTGCGAGCCAGCGGCCGGACGGCTGCCGCACCGGATATTCGGTGAACGGCTCGGCCGCCGGCCACAGTGCGCCGGTTGCAAAAAATAAAGCCGTGGCGCGCGCCGGCCATTAACGGCGCTGCAAGAGCTCACGCAGTTCGCCGACTTCCTTGCGGAGTTGTTGAACCTGCTCTTGCAGCTCGCGGATCGAACGCACGAGCTCGTGCGGGCCGCCCGGGGGGCCATGCCGGCCGCCTGCGGCGAGTTCGGCCCTCGCCTGCTCGCGAATTCGATCGGCTTCCGCCCGGATCTTTTCAGATTGCTGTGAAAGATTCCGAGATTGGTCCTCCAGGCCTACTTCCTGCAATTTGGCGGCCGCCTGGGACAGCGCCTGAGCTTTGAGAGAAAGCGCCTCGGCATCGGCCGGGCCGGGCCCGAAGCCACCTGGGAAACCGCCCAATGCAGGCGCTTCCCGATGCCCCTGCCGTCC
>DATGKC010000606.1:0-7469 GCA_035294845.1 Planctomycetaceae bacterium
CGGACCGGCGCAAAACGATTGACCGACCCGAGAAATTCATCATACACTGACGTCGGCGGGCTTGTCGCCCCCGAGTCTTTCGATTCGAACATGGCGCAGCATGTCAGCTCGACGCATCGGCCCCTACGAGATTCTTGAGAAAATCGGCTCGGGGGGCATGGGCGACGTGTATCTGGCCCGGCGCGACGCTTCCGAGCGGGTGTTCGCGATCAAAGTTTTGCCGGCATCGCTGGCGCGCGAGCCGGGTTTCGTCGATCGCTTCAATCGCGAAATCGAAGCCATGCGGAAATTCAAGAATCCGCATATCGTCGAACTCTACGAGAGCGGCGTGGAAGGCGAAGAGTATTACTATGCGATGGAATACGTCGCCGGCGAAACGCTGATGTCGCTTATGCGCCGAGAGAAGCGGCTTCCCTGGCAACGGGCGGTCGATATCGCCATTCAGGTGTGCCTGGCGCTCAAGGCGGCACACGACAACGGCGTCATTCATCGCGACTTGAAACCTTCGAACTTGCTCGTCACGCCTGAGGGAACCGTCAAGCTCACCGATTTCGGCGTGGCCCAGGTGTTCGCCAGCAACCGGCTGACGGCAACCGGAGGCATCATCGGCACGGCCGAATACATGTCGCCCGAGCAGGCGCAAGGCAAGCGGGCGGGAAAGCAAAGCGACTTATATTCCCTGGGCGCCGTGATGTATGCCATGATCGCCGGGCGAACGCCCTTTTCCGGAAGCACGGCGGTCGAAGTGATCCAGAAGCACAAATTCGGACTATTCGATCGGCCGCGGCTGTTCGTCCCCGATTTGCCCATGCGCATCGAAGAAACGATTTGCCGATTGCTCGAAAAAGACCCCGACAAAAGGTTCCCCGACGCGCTGGTGCTCTTGCGCCACCTCGAACAACTGGTGCGCCTGGAGGATTTTTCCGCCACGGGGGTGACGCTGACGGCCGACCTGCCGGTCGAATCCGGGACGACGACAGTGGCCGCAGACGGTGGAGACCGCATGGCCGCGTCGAGGCATCCGGGGCCTGCCACGCTGATGAAAAGCCTGGTGAGGGATGAGCTCGATTCGTCGTCGCATGCGGGCTGGCTTTCTTCGCTGTTCAACAACACGTATTTCCTGGTGGCCGTGTTGGCGCTCCTCGTTGCCGGCGGGTATTGGAAGTTCCGTCCGCATGCGCCGACTCCCCAAGAGATGTTCAACGAGGGCGCGCGATTGCTCGCGCAAGATCCCGGCAGCGAATGGCTGCGCGCGAAACGCGAATTCTTCGAGCCTCTGCTCGAACGCGACGCCGACACCTGGCGCGAGCCGCTGGCGCCCCTCATGCTCAAAATCGAATTGTATGAACGCTCGAGAAAGGCCCGAGGTTCTCGCGGCGCCAGGGACGAAGCCGCGAAATCGGAAGCCGACCGGTTGTTGCAACTGGCTCTGGAATACCGCCGCATGGGAGACGTGCGGCGGGCCGAACGCACGCTGGCGGCGCTCTACCCGCTATTGGCCGGCGACAAGCAGAATTCCAATTTATTCGATCTCACGGGCCAACTGCTCGCCGAGGTTCGCAAGCAACTGGCGGCTGTCGATGACCGCAACGCCATGCTGGAGTCAGCGCTCGACCGAGCCGCCGCGCAAGCCGACTCCGGCTCTCTTTCTGCCGCGCGGGAGGTGTGGCAAGGCATCATCGAGCTCTATGCGGACGACGAAAGCGCCGCAGAATTTGTGAAAAGAGCTCGTGACGGATTGGACCATCACTGAGACAAAACGTGAATCACGAAGCCGAACACGCTGTTTCCCGTTGCCAGGCCATCATGGCCCATGCCTGGATGGTGCGCACATTCGTCAAGCATTCTCCCGAGGTCGAAGCGTTTCCGGAGCTGATGGACCTGGCGCGAGCCGTGTTCGACCTGTCGCGCGCACTGGAATCCCGCGCCGACGACGCGGCCGGATACCTTCACATGCTGCGAAAAAAAATCGGCAAATTGCGAAGCGCCGCCGAGAAATTTCGACATGATGCGCCTTTGGCCTCCGACCATACCAACTTCAAGCAAGCCGTGTTGTCGATGGATGCCTGCGTGGTCGCGCTGGAAAACATTCTGGCCGCGGCCGCACCCGACTTGCCCGTTCGGCCCGCGGCAAATTCCACGGCTCCCCAGGCCCAGGCGCCGTTCGTTCCCGTCGACGAGGATCAATCCGAATGAAGTTGCACCCCCTCCCATTGCCAATGAGGGCCGGGACCAGTTTGCACCCGACCCCCCCTGGCTCCCCCTTGCTAAGTGGGGGAGTATCTGCGCGGCCCTTCCGCGAGAGCACGTGCCTTGCGCAAAGTGCGTCGTGCGCTTTGCGCCGTCGAAAGTCGATCGGTGCACCGTGACACAAACCGCCCCGGTCGTCTTCTTGTTTGACGTCGACAACACCCTGCTCGATAACGATAGGGTCGTCGTCGACCTGAAGCGCCATCTCACCGAAGCCTTCGGCTTCGAATCGCAAGAGCGCTATTGGAAGATATTCGAAGATTTGCGAGGCGAGCTGGGATACGCGGATTACCTCGGAAGCTTGCAGAAGTATCGCGCGCTGAATCCGCGCGATCCACATCTCTTGCAAATGTCCTTCTTTCTCGTCGATTACCCGTTTGCCAATCGGCTCTTTCCCGGATCGCTGGATGTCATCGAGCGCTGGAGCGCCTGGGGACCGACGGTCTTGCTCTCGGACGGCGACGTGGTTTTCCAGCCGCGCAAGATCGAGCGCTCGGGATTGTTCACGGCCGTCGATGGCCGCGTGCTGATCTACATTCATAAAGAGCGCGAGCTCGACGACGTCGAAAGCCGCTTTCCCGCCGAGCACTACGTGATGGTCGATGACAAGCTGCATGTTCTGGCGGCCATGAAGCGGGCCTGGGGATCGCGGCTGACGACCGTCTTCCCCCGCCAAGGGCATTACGCACACGACCCGAAGATCATCGCCGAGCAACCTCCTGCCGACATTACGGTCGAGCGCATCAGCGACTTGCTTGAGTTCGATCGCGCAGCGCTGCTTGCAGCCGGCCAAAAGGGCAATTCCCCGCGGAGCCAATCATGAACGTGCTCGTCGTCGATGTGGGAGGCACGCACGTCAAGGTCCTGGCCACGGGCCAGGAAATTCATCGCAAGTTCGATTCTGGTCCCGCGATGACTCCGCAGATGATGGTTTCGGGCGTCCGGTCGATTGTCGGCGACTGGAGCTATGAGGCGGTTTCGATCGGCTATCCTGGGCCCATTCGCCGCGGCCGGCCGGCGAAAGAGCCGTATAATCTGGCGCCCGGTTGGATGAAATTCGATTATGAAGCGGCTTTCAAATGCCCGGTCAAAATCATCAACGATGCGGCCATGCAGGCCCTGGGCAGCTACAACGGCGGAACAATGTTGTTTCTGGGACTGGGCACGGGGTTGGGATCGGCGATGATTGTGAAAGGGACCGTCGTTCCCATGGAGCTGGCCCATCTTCCCTATCGAAAGGCGACCTTCGAAGACTACGTGGGAATTCGTGCTTTGGAGCGGTTGGGAAAAAAGAAATGGCGAAAGTACGTCGAGAACGTGGTGGCCGTGCTGTCTGCCGCGCTGGAGCCCGAAGATATCGTCCTGGGCGGCGGCAACGTGCGCAAACTGAAAACGCTTCCAGAAGGTTGCCGGGCGGGCGACAACGCCAACGCATTTCGCGGAGGATTTCGACTCTGGGAAGAATCTGCCGAACCATCGACGAGCGCGCCCGCGCAGAGGCGTGAGACTTGAGGCGTGAGACTTGAGTACTCAGTACTGGGTACTGAGTACTGGGACTGAGTACTGGGGACTGAGTACTGAGTACTGAGTACTGAGTACTGAGTACTGAGTACTGGGTACTGGGTACTGGGTACTGGGTACTGGGTACTGGGTACTGGGTACTGGGTACTGGGTACTGGGTACCCAGCGAGCCGCAATTTAGCTTTGAATACGATAAAGTCGTATTAGCACCGTATCAACAATCCCCGATCAACTGAAGACGCATGGCGGCCGCCCGCGGCATTTTCGCGACAACCTTGGCTTCGGCAATCTTGCTGTGGCTCGCTGAGCCTTTAGTCGCTCTCGCGGCACGTCCGGCAACTGTTTCCCCGCCGGCGCGCGCCGCGGATAAGCCTCTCGATTTCGAAAGCGCCGTCGCGCCGATCTTTAAAGCGAAATGTCTGCGATGCCACGGCGAAAGCGATCGCAAGGCCGAGCTCGATCTCAGGACGGCGGCCGCAGCGCTCAAGGGGGGCGAATCGGGCCCGGTGGTCGTTCCGAACGACCCCGACCAGAGTTTGTTGTACGAGAAGGTGCGGGACGGCGAAATGCCTCCCGGCAAGAAAGATCGCCTGAGCGACGACGAAATCACCGCCATCCGACGGTGGATCGAAGCGGCGCACGAACGAGCGTCGAAAGCGAGCCGTCGCAAGAGCTGAATCAGCACGATGTCATTCCCATCCTGATGCGGCGATGCACGGTCTGTCACGGAGCGCGGCGGCAGGAAGCAGGTCTCGATCTGCGAACGAAAGCGTCGATCCTGCGCGGCGGCAAAACGGGACCCGCGATGACGCCCGGAAAGCCGGAAGACAGCCTTTTGATCAAAAAGATTCGCGAAGGCCAGATGCCGCCCATCACGCGGCTGATCGAAGTCAGCATCAAACCCATCGAGCCGGCGGAAACGGAGACAATCGCGCGTTGGATCGCGCAGGGAGCGCCCGAGGCCGACATTCGCCCCGACGTCGCGACGAGCCAGCCCGATGCGCTTGTTTCCGACAGCGACCGGGCATTCTGGGCGTTTCGTCCGCCGCAGCCGACTTCCCCTCCCGCGGTTCAAAACAGCCGGCGCGTCCGCAATTCGATCGATCGCTTCATCCTGGCGAAACTCGAGCCCAAGGGAATTTCGCTCTCAACTGAAGCCGAGCGAGCCGTTCTTTTGCGCCGACTTTCTTTCGACCTGACGGGCCTGCCTCCCGAGCCAGCGGAGGTTCAATCGTTTCTGGCCGATGCGCGCCCCGACGCTTACGAACAGCTCGTCGACCGGCTTCTGGCCTCGCCGCGCTACGGCGAGCGCTGGGGACGGCATTGGCTCGACTTGGCGGGATATGCCGACTCGGAAGGAAAGCGTGAGCAAGACATTCCGCGTCACTCCGCCTGGCGATATCGCGATTACGTGATTCGCGCCTTCAATGCCGACAAGCCTTACGACCGCTTCTTGCTCGAGCAGATCGCCGGTGACGAGCTGGCCGACTACGAGCACGCGCCGGAGATTACTGACGAGCTCTCCGAGAACCTGGTGGCGACGGGTTTTTTGCGGATGGCCCCCGATCCCACCTGGTTCAATCTGACGAATTTCATTCCCGATCGGCTGGACGTGATCGCCGACGAGATTGACGTTCTGGGCTCGGCGGTGATGGGCCTGACGATGAAGTGCGCGCGGTGCCACAGTCACAAGTTCGATCCGATTCCTCATCGCGATTACTTTCGGCTGGTCGACGTATTCAAGGGCGCATTCGATGAGCACGACTGGATGAAAACGAACTGGCACGATGGCCTCAGCATGGGGGAGCGAAGCGACCGCGACTTGCCCTTCGTATCGAGCGGCGAGCGAAAAAAATGGGAGGCCCAGCGGGCCGCCTTGCAGAATGAAATCGCCGCAGAGAATGCATCGCTGGAGAAAGAGGCCCTGGCCCTCGCGAACAAATACCAAGCGCAGCGGTTGGCCGATCTCCCCGAATCGTTGCGCGCCGACGTGGTCAAGATGCTCGCGACGCCGGCTGAAGCGCGGTCGGCCATTCAAGTGTACCTCGCCGAAAAATTCGAGGCGAAGTTGCGAATCGATCGCCAGGAGCTGGCGAAGATCGACGCGGGCTTTAAGCAGCTCGTTCAGGAATCGGGCGCCCGCGTGGCGGCGCTCGAAGCAAAGAAAACGCCCGAGCCAAAAATTCGGGCGCTCTGGGACCGGGGCGAACCTTCTCCCACGTACATCTATCGGCGCGGCGATTATCTCAGCCCCGGGCGGCTCGTCGGCCCCGGCGTCCCTTCGGTGCTGACCGACGGCAAGACTCCCTTCGATGTCAAACCCCCGTGGCCGGGAGCCAAATCGACCGGCCGGCGCCTGGCGCTGGCCCGCTGGCTCACGCAGCCTGGCCACCCTCTCACCGCCCGCGTGATGGTCAACCGCCTCTGGAAACACCATTTTGGCGTGGGCCTCGTGAAGACCCTCGACAATTTCGGAAAGGCCGGGGCGCCTCCCTCGCATCCCGAGCTGCTCGATTGGCTGGCCGGCGAATTCGTGGCCGGCGGCTGGAGCGTCAAAGCGATGCACCGGCTGATGGTGACGAGCTCGACATACCGGCAAAGTTCGAGCGTCTCGCCTGAAGTCGAGTCGGCCGACCCTGACAACTCGCTTTGCTCCCGTATGCCGCTTCAGCGACTCAGCGCCGATCAACTCTATGACGCCATGCTCCTGGTCGCCGGTCGTTTGGATGAAACCCGCTTCGGACCGGCCGACAACGTGGAAACGCGCCCCGACGGACTGGTGGTCCCCAAACCCACCGAGCGCGGCTGGCGGCGCAGCATCTACGTGCAGCAACAGCGAAAAGTGGTCGTGACCGGTTTGGAGAGCTTCGATTTCCCGCTCATGAATCCCAACTGCATCGAGCGGCGCGATTCGACCGTCGTGTTGCAGGCCTTGCATCTCATGAATAACGGCATGGTCTATGAGCTGGCTGAATCGCTCGCACGGCGCGTCGAAGGCGATGCCGGTCCGAAACCGAGCTGGCAGATTGAGCGGCTCTACCTGTCGGCGCTGGGCCGCGCGCCCGAGCCGGACGAGCTCTCGCTGGGCGAATCATCGCTGGCGCGGATGACCGATCGCTGGGCCGTGCCGGTCGGCAGAGACGCCGCGGCCGATCGCGCCGCAGCCGCGCACAAGGCGCTGGTCGCCTATTGCCATGCGCTGCTCAACTCGGCGGAGTTTTTGTACGTGGATTAGACCGCGCGTCGGGCGACGCAGGTGCCAGAATTTGCCGATAGTACGGAATCGTCTTCTTGAGCCCCTCTTCGAGCGGGACTTGCGGAGACCACGCCAGCAGCGACTTGGCGCGGCTGATGTCGGGACAGCGCTGTTTGGGGTCGTCGGCAGGAAGCGGTTCGTATTGGAGCCCCGATTTTGAATCGGTGAGCTGGATCACCCGTTGCGCCAGCTCCAGCATGGTGAATTCTCCCGGATTCCCCAGATTGATCGGGCCGCAGCTCTGGTCTTGTTCCATCAGCCGGATCAATCCCTCGACCAGATCATCCACATAGCAGAATGAACGAGTCTGCCGGCCGTCGCCGAAGATCGTCAGCGGCTCGCCGCGCAGCGCTTGCGTGATGAAATTCGAAACCACGCGCCCATCGCCCGGATGCATGCGCGGCCCATACGTGTTGAAGATGCGGGCGATGCGCACCTCCAT
>DATGKC010000607.1:0-12547 GCA_035294845.1 Planctomycetaceae bacterium
GGGATGTCGAGGCACAGCATGTCGCGCTTCATCCGCAGCCGCCCCTGAATGATGTTGCTGGTGGCGGGCATGAAGTGGTCGGGACTTTGCGTGACGACGATCAGCGCATCGAGCGACTGGCGATCGACCAGCTCGCGGGCGAACAGGTGCTCCATTCCCGCGACGGCCAGGTCCGAGACGCACACGCCATCGTTGACTACCCGGTGGCGGTCATATCCCATGACTTGCATGAGCTTGAGCGACCGCGCTTCGGGGAAATCGAACTGCTTCATATCGTCGATGAAGCGGCGCTCGTTCGCGGGAAGCACCGCCAGAATGCCGGCAATGCGCTTGCGTGAAAAGACGAAATTCATTCGGCCACGCCGTATTTCTGCAACAGAGAGCGGATGGCGTCGAAATTGCAAAAGTGCTCGGGCAGAATGTCCGTTCCTTCGATCGAGATAGCATATTTGCGATCGAGCGCGGCGACGAAGGTGATCAGATCGAATGAGTCCAGAAATCCGTCGCTGAAGAAATCTTGAGACTTGTCGAATTCGGCTTCCGGACGGATTTCTGTAAGCAGGCTATTGAGACTCTGGATCATGCGGCGGGCTCGATTGCGGGGACATTTAGGGGTGTCATGGGCGCCTGGCCGGCAGGCGCCAGGGCGACTGTGAGCGTCCGGCCTCTCTCTTGAAAATGTAACTCGCGCCCTTCGACCGGAATCGAATCGCGCGGCGAGCGACCGTCGGCGGCGAGGCGATAGCCAGTGACCAGATACTCGCGGCCATCGACCTTGACTCGCGGAGGAGGAAAGACCGGCAATTTTCCGAAATCGACGGCGCGCAAGAAGGCCCACGCCTTGCCGAGCGGCCAGTTGGCATCGAGGATGCCCTGGTTCGGAATGTCGCGCGCTCGGTGAAACGAGGGTTCGATGGCGGCGTCTTGCGGGTACGACCGCATGGAACCCGACAACAATGGCGGCAGCATGTCAACGAGGGCGCCGATTCCCAAATCGACACATATTTGAGTGAGCGTCAGGGCCGTCTCGTTCCAATCCGGTCTTATGCGGCGCTGACAGAGGACGTCGCCTGCATCGACTTCCGCGGTCACGCGGTGCCAAGTGATGCCGGCCCAGGCATCTTGCTCGAAGATCGTCCAACTGGGAGCGTTCCTCCCGCGATGCCGAGGCAGCAGCGAGTTGTGGAAATTGACGATCGTGAACCGACCATCGGCGACCATCGCGGCCGGAAAGAGAAATACATTGTGCGCGCTGATGATGAGTGTGTTGGCGGAACGCAGATCGAAGAATTGAATGAGCGCATTGCGGCCCGGCAGGCGAGAATAAGCGATTGAGTGCGTTCGGCACGTCGCAGAGAATGCCTCCGTGAGCGGCGCCTCAGGCTCGACGGCGACGACGGCGGTCGGTCTTGAGGCGCAGACCACTGCTTGCAGCGCTCGCGAGGCGACCCGCCCCGAACCGATGACGACGATTTGCTGATAGTTGCATGACATTGGCAGCAATCTCAATTGATCTATGAAAGAGGTCGATCGGCGCGCCGCACAAGCCGCTGGTTCAAATGATGCCGGTCGATTTTTCCGTTCGGATTCAGCGGCATCGCATCGAGGCGGTGAAAGACCTTCGGCAGCATGTACGCCGGCAGCGCGCCGGCCATGCGCTTGCGAATCTGCCCCGGCGTCAGTGAAGACGCCGACGTGTAGAACAGCGTGATCTCCTTGGAGTCGGCGTTGTAGAGGACACATCCGGCCGAAATGTCATGGATGCTCCCGACGGCCGCTTCGATCTCGCCCAATTCGATCCGGTATCCCATGTGCTTGATCTGATAGTCCTTCCGGCCGGCGAACATGATCTCGCCGCGCTCGTTCCGAAACGCCAGATCGCCGGTTCTGTAGACGCGCTCGGGATAGCTCGTGTTCAAGGGGTTTTGCACGAACGCCGCGGCCGTTCGCTCGGGGTCGTTCCAGTAGCCCATCGCCAGCGAGCTGCCGCGGACGCAAAGTTCGCCCACCTCGCCCGCGCCGGCCGGCTGGTTGCAGTCGTTCAGAATGAGAATCTCGGTATTGCGGCAGGGAACGCCGATCGGCAAGGGTTCGTCATCGGCGAACTCGCGATCGACGATGTAGCAGGTGCAATCGACGGTGATCTCGATGGGGCCATACAGATTCACGAATTGGGTCTGGGGCAAACGCTTGCGCCAGAGATTGAACTGCCTGGTCGGGAAGACTTCACCGGCGAAGAACACTCGCTTGAGATTTGACACGTCGAACTTATCGAGCAGCCCCAGGTTCGCGACGTGCACCATGATCGAGGGGACCCAGAAAATAAAGCTCACTCGCCGCCGCGCGAGATGGTCCATCAATTTGGCGGGAAACGCGGCCAGGTCTTCCGGGATGATCGAAAGCGTGGCCCCCTTGGCCAGCGCCACAAACAATTCCAGCGTGTAGATGTCGAAATGGAACGGCGAGAGACTTCCGAACACATCGCCGCAAGCGAATGGAAACGTTTCCAGCGTCCAGTCGATGAAGTCGATCACATTGCGGTGATTCATCACGACGCTCTTGGGGACGCCGGTCGAACCCGACGTGTTGATGATGCACACCGGATCGGTATCGAGCGCGGCGCGCCGGCGCCGAGCGATCTCGCCGGACGCTCTTTCCGAGTTGGCCGTGCCGGACGCAATCTCTTCCAGCGTCAAAAGCCGCTCAACGGGGACCCCCAGCTCGACAAGCTGCGGCCGCAAGTCGGCGGATGTGATAATCGCCTCCGGCTGAAGGTTTTTGAGAATCGCCTGAGTCCGCCGCGGCGGCGACGAAGCGTCGAGATTGCTGTAACAGTTGCCGCAGTAAACGATACCGAGGTCGGCCGCCATGACCTGCCAGTGCCTGCGCAGGTAGACGGCGACCGGCCGCCCGGTGACGGTGACTTTTTCGCACAGCGCCGCGGCGCAGCGCATGGCCTGTGCCGCCAGATCGCGGAAAGCGCACGTCGAGTCGCCCAGCTCCGCGGCGATCGCATCGGGGCAGGTCGCGAGCGCCCCGCGTTCCAGATACTCGAGGACATTCGTTTGCAAACTTCGCTCCCCAGTGGCTTATTGCGATGCCGATTTTCAGGCGACGATTCGTCCGTGTTCACCGGCGCCGATTGAAATGGCCGGGACGCCAAAGACCTTGTCATGGGCTTCGACGCGCTTCAAAACGACGCTGTGAGCGCCCACGTGCGACCAGGCGCCGACGCGCGCCTGGGGAAGAATCGTGGCATGGCTTCCCAGAAATGCTCCCGTCTCGAGCGTCGCGCAGCCGTTGATCTGGCAACCTCCGCTGATCTGGCAGAAATCGCCGATCACGACATCGTGCGCGGCACTGCTCTGCGTGCCGAACATGACGTGTTTGCCGACACGAATGTCGCACGACAATTGCGTGAAAGGGCAAATGATCGAGCCTTCTCCGATTTCGACATTCTGTCCCACCAGAGCGGTGGGATGCATCAGAGTGGCGAACGAGCCGCCTTGCCGCTCGATCAGCGCGGCGAAGCGCTGCTTGGCCGCCGGGTCTCCCAGAGCGCAGAGGAAAATGTCATTTGATTCCGGCGTGTATCGCTCGGGAGCCGCGATGATGGGGACCGTGTACTGGTATGCCTCCAGGATTTGCGCCCGATCGTCGAGAAATCCCTTGATTCGCCAGCGCAGGCCGTGCTGGATGGCTTGCACGGCCCAGGTGTACACCTCCCGCCCAAACCGGCCGGCGCTCACGATAATCAAGTCTTGATCGGGCATGCGTTCGTCCCTGGCGTCCCTTCAGGCGGTGTGATTGATCGATCGTCCGCCATCGACGACCAGTTCCTGTCCGGTGATCCACTGCGCGCCATCCGAAAGCAGAAACTCGATGGCGCCGGCCACGTCGGCGGGCCTTCCCAAACCGAGCGGGTAGCTGGCGGCCAACCGGTCGCGCGTCGGCGCGTCGCCCAACAGGCGCTCGGTCATCGGCGTTTCGACGGCTCCCGGGTGCACCGAGTTGACGCGCACGTGCGGCGCCAGCTCGACGGCCAGCGCCCGCATGAAACCATCCAAGGCCGACTTGCTCGCACAATAAATCTGAAAGCCGCGAGCCCCGAAATTGCTGGCGGTGCTGCTGACGAAGATCAATTGGCGCAGGTTTTTCTCGTTGATCCGCCGCAGGACGAGAACTCGGGAGATTTCGACGGCGGCGTGAAAATTCACATTCATCAGGTCGCGGGCCAAACCGGGTTCGAGCTGCCGCAGCGGCATGACCTGCACGTCGCCCGCACAATGCACGCAGGCCCCGACAGGCGCGTCATGCCGCCGCAGGAATTCCGACAGCGCGCTTTCGAGCTGGTCGATCTGCTTTAGATCATAGGGCCAGACCAGGTGCGTCTCGGGTTGATGGCACGCCCGGCGGGTCGCATCAAGACGGGCCGCATCTCTGCCGTGCAGGATCAAGGGGCGCGATCCGGCAAGCTGGATGGCGGTCTGCCGCCCGATTCCCGACGAGGCGCCGGTGATGAGCGTGTATGGTCGTGGCAATGGCATGAATGAATTGAGCGACAAATGGCGCGTTTCAGCGGGCTGTAAAGCCTCCGTCGACGGGTAGGATCGAGCCGGTGATCCAGCGACTGGCCGGCGACAGCAGGAAGCAGATGGCGTGCGCGACGTCTTCGGCCGAACCGATACCCAGGGGGTGATTTTGCTCCACCTGCGATCGTTCTTCGGGGGCCCAATAAGCCGCCAGCCGCGCGTACATGGGCGTGTTGACGAAACCGGGCGCCACGCAATTGACGCGGATCTTGCGCGGGGCCAGCTCCAGCGCGAGCGATTTCGCCAAGCCATGCAGCGCCGCCTTCGACATCGAATAGGCGGCCGAGCCGGGAGAGCCCACCAGCGCCATCACCGACGAGACGAATACGATCGCGCCCCCCTCCGCGGCGCAGACCGACTTGCGCTGAAAGGCCCGTGCCAGCGCCAGCGCCGCTTCGGCATTGACGCACAGTGCGGCTCGATATTTGTCGGGAGCGAGCTGGCGGACCGGTTCGATGCAGGGCATGCCGGCGGCATGAACCAATCCGGAAAGGGGGCCGTTTTCCTCGCCATCGCGCAGCACGGTTTGCGGGATTTCATCCAGGTGCGAGAGGTCGAGCCTGCGCGAGACATGCCCTTCGCCCTCCACAAGGCGGCTCGTTTCCGCCAGGCCGTCGCCATCAACGTCGACCGCCACAAGCCGCGCCGACACGCGACTCAACATCAGGCACGTCGCGCGGCCGATTCCCGAGGCCGCGCCCGTGACCAGAATGCGTCGCCCTTGCATGTCGAGTGGATGGCGCACGCGAGTCAACCCCTCTGGTGGGCCGCGATCAGTCGTTCCAGCTCCGCCACCGTCGTCAAGGCATTGAGTTCTTGCGCCGACAGGCTCATTCCATAGTCGCGATCGAGCGTCGCGCACAGCGAAAGCACCGTGAGCGAGTCCCAATTCTCGAAGCCGCGCAGGCTGTCGCCCGGCTCGATGGACTCGACCTCGAGCAGCCGGGCCAGTGCGCTGCAAAGTGGGCTCATGATCTCTCCGCCGCGGCCGGCTTTGGACGGCATTCGCTCTTCAAGCGGTCGACTTCGGCCTGCAGCTCGACGAGGCGCGTGACTCGGCTTCGCTTGAACACCTTTCCGCGGAGCGCGGGCGGAATTCGATATTCGCCGCAGAATTCTCCCCGCAGGACTTCTTCGCTGCTCGGATCCGAGGCGGGTTGCAAATGGATGTCGACGAGCACTCGGTCTTCGCCTTCGATGAAGGATCCCGACTCATGCCATAATGCCGAATCCATGATTGCCAGGTCGCCGGGAACGAGGTCGGGCGTAAGGCTCGGCCACTCGCCCGGCAGGATGTCATCCAGCAGCTCGCCGGCATCACCCAGGTACCCGAATTTATGCGTTCCAGGAAAGTAGGTCATGCCCCCGTTCTGCCGGTTCGCTTTCGACAGGGGAACGAAAAACGAGGCGCGATTCATGTGCCCGGTGTGATACGGGATATCCTGGTGCCGAAAGACGGGGCCGCGCGAATATTGATCCTTGACGACCAGTCGAAAATTGTAGAGCGCGATATTGGGGCCAAAAATCTGTTCGGCAATGTCGAGCAACGTCTTATTGCGGCAAATTGCTTTAAGCTCGTCCGGCGGCTCTTCGTTCAGTGCCACGGGATTGAATGCGTTCACACGGCGAGCGCTCAAGGACGATTGGGCGAAGGCCGACCAGGCGCGCAGCCAGGGCTCGATCGTGCTCGGCCGAAAGGCGCCGGTCACGACGAATAGTCCGACTTCCGCAAAGACGTGCTTGTCGAAGACCGCGCCGGTGCATTGAGTTTTCAGCCGGGCCAGTTTGGCAATCGGTCCTTGCAGGCGCGCGCTGCTGGAAGCCGTCTCGGCCGAAGCTGTCGTCATGCCGCCATTCCTGACATCTCGCCCGCCCCCTCGCCATCGTGCCGCGCGCTGAATCCGGGCGCTGGCCGGGCGGAGTCGATACCACAACGTCGGTTTTGCGGCAAGTGGAATTTTGAGCGGTGGAACTGGATGGCACTCGGACCGACGAATAGGGAAATTGCAAATTGGCCATTGAAAAATGCAAATTGCAAATTGGTCTCCTTGTTCGGCGTGGGTCTCCCCGACCCCGCTCATTGTTCGGCGCGGTCTCCTGACCCCGCCGCGGGCGCATTGTTCGGCGCGGGTCTCCTGACCCCGCCGTGGGCGCGACCGAAGGTCTCCCGAACGTGATGACGCCCGGGTGGTTGCCGATTGCGGCTTTAGCGACGTTCGGGAGACCTGCGGTCGGGCGGCGTGTGGCTCGGTCGGAGACCGGCCACAGCGGCGGAGAGACCGGCCACAACTGGCGTCGTGCACCCCGTTGCGCTGGTTTCTCTCGAATTGGTCTTCCCGCTTTTTGCGAAACATGCGACATCAATGGCCGCAACATAATGACAGAATAAGGATCGCTGACATGGCCGTTGTATCTCAGCTCGATCAGGACTTGATGCCGCTGGCTCGAGACCACATCACCCGCTTCATTCAAAGAATCGGGGATGCGTTGTCGACGCAATCGGGGCGACTGTTGGAGATCGGCCCGCAAGACCGCAGCGACGTGCGGCGATCGTTCGCGAGCTTTGCCCATGAAACCTTTGACATCGTCGATACGTATAAGCCCACGCACGTCGGCGACATCACGAAGCGCAACGACTCGATCGCCGAGAGCACCTACGATTGCGTCGTGTGCATGGAGGTCCTCGAGCACACGCTCGACCCCTTCGGAGCCGTGCGGGAGATGCGCCGCATTCTCAAGCACGGGGGCCACCTGCTGGTTTCAGCGCCCCTGAACTGGCGCATTCACGGCCCCATTCCCGACTGTTGGCGCTTTACCGAACACGGGTTCAAGGTGCTGCTGCGCGACTTCGAGATCATCGAGATCGACATCCTGGAAACGCCCGGTCGCGACTTATTTCCGCTGCACTACAACGTCCTGGCAAAAACCGACAAAAATAAGTGTACGGCCGATCGTGATCTCAAGTTCCGCTTCATCGACTGAAGGCGGACTCCACCGCGCCAAGTATCAAGAATGTAGCTGAATTCATGAGAATTCAGAACGCGTCCCTGAACTCTGGGGAGTTCAGCTACATTCGGAATGCACGACTGAACTCTCACGAGTTCAGCTGCGGAGTTGGAACTCTACGCGGTGGCATGCGGCCGATCGAGCGCCTGGGCGAAGAATGCCTCGAGCTCGTGCGCATAAGCGGGGTTATTGAACAGAACCGAATTGCGGGAGAGAATCTTCGACCGCAAGGCGGCGCGGTAGGCGGGATCGGTTCCCAATCGCACGACGATCTGCGCGTAATCGTCGGCATTGCGGGCGACGCAGTCGAACATCCCCATGTGGTGATAATTGCAATAGCATTGCCGCGCCCGCATGAATTCTCCCGGCCAGGTGACGATCGGCGCCCCGACGCCCAGCGCCTGGGCGCTCGTCGTGCCGCCGTTGAAGTGCGTCGAATCGAGCACGGCATCTGCCAGAGTCAATAAATGCAGAAAGCGGTCGTTGCACTGGTGGGGCAGAAATCCCACGCGCTCGGCGACATCGGGAATCGAGCGCCGCAATCGCTCGGCGAGCCGCTCGCTCCAGGCCGGTTCGGCGCCGTGGAACAAAATCACCCGCCCTTGCGGATCGCGCCGCAGAATCTGGCCCATGACCAGATCGAAGTCGGGGTGCAGCTTGCACAGGTTTTGGGCGCACATGTAGACGTGCCAATCGTCGCTTAGTCCAAAGTCGCGGCGAGCGGGCACTGGTCCCGAAAGATGCGGGCGGTCGAAGTAGTTGGGAATGCTTCGCATCCGCACCAGCCGCTCGCTGTAGTGCTGTTGGGCGTCGGCCGGCTCGACCGCCTCGCAGGAAATGAAATAGTCCAGCGTGGGGATGCCTGTCGTGACAGGATGTCCCGCCGAAACGCATTGCACCCGGGCCAGCCGCGCGAATGCGAGAAAATAAGTCAGCGGGTCCATGCCGATGTCGGTGTAGTACAGAAGGTCGAGCTTCAAGTCGGCGATTTGTTCGCGGGCTTTGAATAGGTCGGGGCTCAGCGTGATCGCTTCATCGGCCGACTCGGCGAGCGTGCGGGCCGTGTCATCTCCCGATCCGGGAAAACGCAAGAGCAAGACGCGACAGCGCTCGCGCGGCAAATGGCGAATCAACCCGGCAAAATGCCGGCTGATCGAGTGGTTGTGAAAGAACTGCGAGATGAACGCCACGCGCTTGCGGCCGCCCGTCTGGCTCGGCTCGGTTTGGCAGTGCGGCGCCGTATAGTCGAGCCGCGGCGAGATGTGCCGAAACATTTGAGCCACGCGGCAGTAGCGGTCGCGATCATTGATTCCGTGATAAGCCAGATGAAAGACGCAAACGCCGGCTTCGCGATGCGGATCATCCACCTTCAAATCTGAATTGAGAATGCGATCGACTTCGACGTCGAACCGCCGCCGCGCTTCGTCGAGCTGCGCCGTCGATTCGGCGATCACAGGCAGCGCCAGTGCCCGCTTGACGAGCAGGCCCGCGGCCGGCTTGAGCGCGTACGAGCGGTCGAATGCCTCCACCGCGCGATGCCAATCGCCTTGAGCTTGCAGCGACAGCGCCAGGTTGCCCCAGCACGCCGCGTAATTCGCGTCAGACTGAAGCGCCTTGGTGTAGCAATCAATGGCTTCTTGCATGCGCTCGCGGCTTTTATAGACGTTTCCCAGGTTGTTCCAGGCCAGGGGATGATGCGGCGCCAGCGCCAGCGCGGCACGCAGCGATTTTTCGGCCGCGTCAAAGTGGTGCAGCGCGTGCTGCAAACCGCCGAGGTTCACGTAGGCATCGACGAATTTTGAATTGAGCGCCAGGGCCTTGTGGAACCATTTTTCGGCTTCCGCAAATCGCCCTTGTTCGAATAGAACGGTCCCCAGGTTGTTGCACGGCTCGGCGTAGTTCGATTGAATTTCGATCGCTCGCTCGAAGACGGCTTGCGCCTGCGCAGGGCGTCCGGCCGCGCGATACGCCGCGCCGATGCTATTGAGATACTGAGCGCTGGCAGGTCGTTTCGCCAAGGCCTTTTGGATCTGGGAGATGGCGACGTCGTGCTCACCTTTTTGATAGGCCAAGAGACCAAGAAGATGATTGGCGTCGGCATGCTCGGGGTCGACGCGCAGCACCTTTCGATAGCATTGCCGCGCTTCGTCGAAACGCCGCGCCTCGTGAAGCTGCAAACCCAGCTTGAGAGTCCTTTCAGTGCTCTGCATTCGGCAGGTTCTCCGTTCCTCGAAACTATCTGAACTCTGGCGAGTTCAGCTACGAATCCCTTTCTTTACGCCACTTTTCGCTCGTCGCCGGCGATGACGGGGGCGGGCGCCTGGCGGCGGGCTTCCAGGGCCCGATGCACGTCGCCCGCACAGGTCACAGCCAAACGCAGGATCTGGCAGATGCGAACAATCTCATCGACGCCGACGGCCGTCCCCGTCGGCAACAGCATCACCCGTTCGGCGACCGCCTCGGTGGACAGCAGCACGAGATGGGCATGCGGGAACAGGGAGGCGTACGGTTCCATGCGGTGACAACCGGGATAGAAGTACCGCCGCGCCAAGACGTTTTCGGCCACCAGCACCTCGATCAATTCGTCGCGCGTGAGCCGCGTCAGGTAGGGATCGACCTCGACCACGGCATACTGGTAATTGCAGCGCTCGCTCGCGTCATAAGGGACCAGCGACATTCCTGGAATCGTGGCGAGCTCGGTGCGGTAGGCGTGGTGATTGCGGCGGTTGGCGGCGACAAAAGCGTCGATGCTCTCGATCGACGTCAGCCCCATCGCCGCCGAAAGCTCGCTCATCTTGCCGTTGGTGCCGATGTAAATCACACGGTCGAGTCCGGCGAATCCGAAATTTCTCATCAGGCGAATTTTCTGGGCCAGGCGGTCGTCATTGGTGACGACGGCTCCTCCTTCGCCGCAGTTGACGAACTTCGTGGCGTGAAAGCTGAACACCTCGGCCGTTCCGAAGCCGCCCACCATTCGCCCCTTGTACGATGCGCCGAAAGCATGGGCTGCGTCGAACAAAAGCCGCAGTTCGTGCGTGCGGGCAATCGTTTCGAGCGCCTCGATATTGCACGGCCGGCCCCACAAGTGCACGCCGATGATCCCGGTGGTGCGGGGGGTGATCATGCGTTCGACCCAGCCGGCATCGAGCGTGTGCGTGTGCGGGTCGATGTCGCAGAAGACGGGGGTGATCTCTTGCCACTGCAAGGCGTGCGCCGTGGCGACGAAAGTATACGCCGGAACGATGACTTCTCCGGCCAGCTCCAGGGCGCGAATCGTGATTTCGAGCGCCACCGTCGCATTGCACACGGCGACGCAGTGCTTTGCGCCCACGTAATCGGCCACGCGCGCCTCGAACTGGCTCACCAGCGGACCCTGATTGGTGAGCCAATTGCGATCGAGGGCTTCTCCGATCCGCTCCAGCAGCCGACTGCGGTCTCCCAGATTGGGCCGCCCCACGTGCAGAGACTGTTCAAAGGCCCGCGTGCCTCCCAGCACGGCCAGGTCCCTTTTATCGCTTTTCATAGCATTCCCTTGCTTGGCGATTCTCACATCCTCGGCTACTTCTTCGCGGGGTCCAGTTCCGACGACGAGGCGCCGTTCTCGGCCCCACGCGCTTTGAGCTGCTGGCCGGCCGGAATGACCTTTTGCGAATCTCCACGCGAAATTTTGGACGGCGCCGGCTTGTCGTCCGAGACCGATTTCGCGCTTCTTTCGGGGACGAGCTTTTTCTTTCCCCGCTCGGCGAGTTTGACGTGCGAATTGAATTTCGGAATCAAGTGTCCGGGAACCGTCCGCTGACGATACACGACCAGGGCGTGCATCCCGTGGAACAACGGGCCGCAGTCCGACGGGTCGTACCGATGCTTCATCAGGTCCCTGGCGATATTGGCGACTCCCTTACGCACCCATTCTTCCTTCAGTTTGCTCTGCGGCAGGGCGATCATCAGCCATTCCAGTTGATGCCCCGAGGTGGCGATTCGCGTGGCGAAATCTTCGCTGTATCCCGGGCCGTTGAAATGGTTCGCCGAGAACGAGCCGTCGGCATTCTGCAGAATCTGCGCTTCGAGGATGTACCGCTTGATTTTCTGATCGGCTTCAAACCACACGCCGCGGAGAGGCTTCCCCGTCGAGATGTACATGTTGCGGGCGTAGGCCAGAGCGAATAATCCGTGACAGCCGCCGCACGCCCCCGTCGTGACCGGCTCGTCGATTTGCATCCGCACGAGTCGCTCGATGCTCCAGGGTTCGCCGGCCGCGTTGAACCACTGCGCGTCGGGCTCTTCATAGTGCGCGAGGGCCCAAAGCGTCCAGGTGATTTCGACTCCCTGGTGAATCTGCATCTTGGCATCTTTGATGATGTCGCCGATCGTGATCACCTTGGTCGGCGTCTTGACCTCATATTCCAACGGAATATTGGCCATCGTCATGTAGCCCATGAACTGGGTGGGATGCCCTTCGAACGCATAAGGCCGCGTGAATGGATGCCCCCTTCCCCCATAGGGCGTCGCTTCCCACAGAGGCTCGCCGTCGAACGTCACACCGCTCGTGATCCATTCGATGGCGTTTAGCTCTTCGCCAGGGTGTTCTTTCTTAAGTAGACTGAGTTCCCAGCGCTGGGCGAGAATCCCATGCACGACCTGCCAGGGCGTGTGCACGCCGGCCGTCAGGCGACGCAGGCTCGTGGCCTGTATCGCCTGCTCGACCTGAGCAGCCAAGGGATCGCTGGGGGACGCTACGCTTTCGGGCTTGGCGGACGGCTCGTCGGAACCTTTCGAGCCCTCATCCGCTCGTGCGGCGGCCGCGATGCCGATCAGAACTGCCGTTGTTGTAAACCGAATCCACAAGCGCTGAAAATTCATGATTGGGGCTATCTGCTCTGGGGTGCAAGTCAATCCGTTTCGCCTATCTTGTCCATCTTGTGCAATAGGAAAATCGGCTTGCGAAACGA